>JBAVQZ010000001.1:0-4650 GCA_049694515.1 Paracoccaceae bacterium
ACCTGGGGCTGATCCGCACCAAGGCCGAACCGCAGGCGGACGGCAGCTACAGGATCACCGGACAGAAGATCTGGATCTCGGCGGGCGAGCATGACCTGACCGAGAACATCATACACCTGGTGCTGGCCAAGATCCCCGGCGGGCCGGAGGGGACCAAGGGCATCAGCCTGTTCATCGTCCCGAAATTCCTGGTCAACCCCGACGGCAGTCTGGGCGAACGCAACGCCGTCACCTGCGGCGGGCTGGAGGCCAAGATGGGCATCCACGGCAACGCCACCTGCGTCATGCACCACGAAGGCGCAACCGGATTTCTGGTCGGCGAGGCACACAAGGGCATGCGCGCGATGTTCACCATGATGAACGAGGCGCGCATCGGCGTGGGCCTGCAGGGCTGCGCCCAGGCCGCCGTCGCCTACCAGAACGCGCTGGCCTTCGCGCAGGAACGGCTCCAGGGCCGCGCCGTGTCTGGGCCAAAGAACCCCGACGGCCCGGCCGACCCGATCATCGTCCATCCCGACGTGCGCCGGAACCTGATGCGCCAGAAATCCTTCGTCGAGGGTGCGCGCGCCTTTATCCTCTGGGGCGCCACGATGATCGACCGCTCGGTCCGCACCGGCGACGAGGAGGCCGAGGCGATGATCTCGCTGCTGACCCCCGTCATCAAGGGCTTCCTTACCGACAAGGGGTTCGAGACCACGGTGCTGGCGCAGCAGACACTGGGCGGTTCGGGCTTCACCCGCGAATGGGGGCTGGAGCAGTTCGTCCGCGACGCAAGGATCACCATGATCTACGAGGGCACCAACGGCATCCAGTCACTCGACCTGGTGGGCCGCAAGCTGGGACAGAACGGCGGAAAGACGGTGATGGCCTTCTTCGACATGGTGAAAGCCTTCATCAAGGAGAACGAGGGCGACGAGACGCTGAAGGCGGATTTCATGAATCCGCTCAAATCCGCGTCCAAGGATTTGCAGGCGGCGGGGATGTATTTCATGGAGAACGGCATGAAAAAACCCGACAACGCGCTGGCCGGATCGTATGATTTCATGCATCTTTTCGGACATGTCTGCCTTGGCTTGATGTGGGCGCGGATGGCCAGGGCGGCGCAGGCGGCGCTGGATGCGGGCGACGGAGACGCCGATTTTCTGCGCGCCAAGATCGACACTGGGCGCTTCTACATGGCCCGCGAGCTGCCCGCGACCGCGACGCATCTGCGCCGCATCGAAAGCGGGGCCGACACTGTGATGGCGCTGGCCGCGAACGATTTCTGAACGGCGTAGCGCCGGACGACCGACCAGACCCGGAGGAAACCGAGATGCCCAAACGCTTCCGCCTGACCCGCCGCTTTCCCGTCGCGATGACCGAGGACGGCTATCGCCGGCTCAAGCGTTTCGCCAGCGAGGCGGGGCTCGATGAAGGCGAGGCGCTGTCGTTCCTTTTCGAGCATTTCGACAGCGTCACCGACCATGACAACCTGACCCACCGGTTGCGGCTGTTCAACGCCGAACTCGAAGACCGGAAAAGATAACACCACGAAGGGCAAGGGCGCCGGGGCACTATTTCGGGGGTATTCGGGCCGAAACGAAGCGCCGGGTCCACCCCGCCATCCGGCGCGGCGCGTATCGACGCGGAAAACAACATGAATGGCTGAACCTGACGGCCAGGCACAACGCAAAGGGAGACGCGCATGACAATCAAGCTCTATTGCTTCGGGGAAAGCGGCAACGCCTACAAGGCTGCGCTGACCATGGAACTGGCCGATGTCGAGTGGGAGCCGGTCTTCGTCGATTTCTTCAACGGCGAGACACGAACGCCGGAGTTCCGTGCGCTGAACCCGATGGGCGAGGTGCCGGTGATGATCGACGGCGACGTCACGCTCAGCCAGTCGGGCGTGATCCAGGACTACATAAGCTCAAAGACCGGCAAGTTCGGCGGGCGCAGCGCCAATGAACGGCGCGAGGTGCTGCGCTGGCTATTCTGGGACAATCACAAGATGTCCAGCCAATGCGGCACGCTGCGGTTCCTGTCCAACTTCATCCCCGAGGAAAAGCGCCCGGCCGAGGTGATCTCCTGGCTGACCGGCCGGCTGAAGCCCGCCTTCAAGGTGCTCGACGGCGCGCTCGACGGGCAGGACTGGCTGGTGGGCGACCAGCCCACGATCGCCGATTTCGCCTGCTGCGGATATCTCTATTACCCCGAGCCCTTCGGCTTCGACCGCAAGGACTGGCCCAATATAGACCGCTGGCTGGACGGCATCGCCGCCCTGCCCGGTTGGAAACACCCCTATGATCTGATGCCCGGCTCGCCCGCCGACCGGGCCTGACCGACACGGAATGAGAGGCAACGATGACCGACGCCTATATCTATGACGCCCTGCGCACGCCGCGCGGCCGCGGCCGCAAGGACGGCGCGCTGCACGAGGTCACCTCGGTCCGGCTGAGCACCGAGGTGCTGAACGCTTTGAAGGCGCGCAGCAACCTGGACGGCCACGCGGTGGAGGACGTGATCTGGGGCAATGTCACCCAGGTCGGCGAACAGGGCGGCTGCCTGGCGCGGACCGCCGTTCTCGCCTCGGAGTTGGACCAGTCCATTCCCGGCCTGTCGATCAACCGCTTCTGTGCGTCGGGGATGGAGGCGGTGAACCTGGCCGCCAACCAGGTGCGCGGCGGCGCGGGCGCGGGCTATATCGCCGGCGGGGTCGAGATGATGGGCCGCGTCGCCATGGGCAGCGACGGCGCGGCCATCGCGGTGGACCCGAGCGTCGCGATGGAAAGCTATTTCGTGCCCCAGGGCATTTCCGCCGATCTCATCGCCACCGAATACGGCTTTTCGCGCGACGACGTCGACGCGCTGGCTGTGGAAAGCCAGGCGCGCGCCGCGGCGGCCTGGGACGACGGGCGCTTCGACCGCTCGGTAATCACGGTGCGCGACCGCAACGGCCTGCCGATCCTCGACCGGGACGAGCATATGCGCCCCGGCACCGACATGCAGAGCCTGGGCGCGCTGAAGCCGTCTTTCAAGGAGATGGGCGAGGCGATGCCGGGCTTCGACAAGGTCGCGATCATGAAATACCCGCATCTGGAGCGGATCGAGCATATCCACCATGCGGGCAATTCCAGCGGTATCGTGGACGGCGCGGCGGGCGTTCTGATTGGCAACCGTGAATTCGGCGAGCGGCACGGGCTGAAACCCCGCGCACGCATCCGCGCGACCGCCAAGATCGGCACCGACCCCACGATCATGCTGACCGGCCCGGTGCCGGTGACCGAGAAGATCCTGCGCGAAAGCGGCATGGCAATCTCCGACATCGACCTGTTCGAGGTGAACGAGGCGTTCTCGGCCGTCGTCCTGCGTTTCATGCAGGCCTTCGGCGTGGACAGTGCGAAGGTCAACGTGAATGGCGGCGCCATCGCCATGGGCCACCCGCTTGGCGCCACGGGCGCGATCATCATCGGCACCCTGCTGGACGAGCTGGAGCGCAGCGGCAAAGGCGTCGGGCTGGCGACACTGTGCATCGCCTCGGGCATGGGCGCGGCCACGATCATCGAGAGGGTGTGATGCCGAAGCTGGATCTTTCCCAACTGCCCTGGCGCACCGGATCGGGCTATCCCGGCAGGCTGGCCGAGGCGATGGCCGGGCGCAGCAGCCAGCGGCTGGGCAATGCCGGCGGGCTGACCCAGTTCGGAGTCAACCTCGTACGGCTCGCGCCCGGCGCTCTATCCTCGCTGCGGCATTACCATATGCAGGAAGACGAGTTCGTGATGGTCACCGAAGGGATCTGCACCCTGATCGAGGACGAGAGCGAGACCGAGATGCGCCCGGGCGACTGCGCGGCGTTCAAGGCCGGCGTGCCGAACGGCCATCACCTGGCGAACCGGTCGGACGCGCCCGCCGCGTTCCTGGTGGTGGGCACCCACGCCCCGGAAGAGACCGCCTATTACAGCGACATAGACATGATGGTGAAAACGGACGCCGCGGGCTCACGATTCACCCGCAAGGACGGAAGCCCGCTGACGCCTGACCAGACCGGAGACGAAAGATGACCGAATTCACGCTTTCCAAGGACGCCGACGGCATCGCCACGATCATCTGGGACGTGCCCGGCAAGTCGATGAACGTGATGTCGATGGACGGCTTCGCGGAACTTGACGCGCTTATCGACGACGCGCTCGCCGACGAAGCGGTGAAGGGCGTCGTCATCACCAGCGGGAAGGACAGTTTCGCCGGCGGGATGGACCTGAACGTCATTGCCCGGATGCGCGACGAGGCGGGCGACGATCCCGCGAAGGGCCTGTTCGAGGGCGTGATGGGGATGCACCGCATCCTGCGCAAGATCGAGCGTGCGGGCATGGACGACAGGAACAAGGGCGGCAAGCCCATCGCCGCCGCCCTGCCCGGCACCGCGCTGGGCATCGGGCTGGAGCTGGCGCTGGCCTGCCACCGCATCTTCGCCGCCGCCAACGCGAAGGCGAAGATCGGGCTGCCCGAGATCATGGTCGGCATCTTCCCCGGTGGCGGCGGCACCACGCGGCTTGTGCGCAAGCTGGGCGCGATGGGCGCCTCGCCCTTCTTGCTGGAGGGCAAGCTGAGCGATCCGAAAAAGGCGAAATCCGCAGGGCTGATCGACGAAGTGGCCGATGACCCGGTCGCGGC
>JBAVQZ010000002.1:0-6815 GCA_049694515.1 Paracoccaceae bacterium
CAATACACCCCGAAGGCGCGCGGGCGGCCGCGGTCGCCGGGCGGCCCGTCGCGTTCGGCCCCGGACAGGGAGAGGAATATGACCAGGAATGTGTTCGTCGTCGGACTGAGCGACATGAACGCCGAGCGCCTGAAGCGCCTGCGCGGTGTCGAGGACGTGGCGTTTCACCAGCTTCTGACGCCGGCGCAAGTGTCGGAAACGCAGGAATTCGACATCCCCGCGATGCTGAAAGAGGCCGAGGACAAGCTGGACGCCTTCGACGGGTCGATCGACGCCATCGTCGGCTATATCGACTTTCCCGTCTCGACGATGCTGCCGCTGCTCTGCAAGAAATACGGGACGCCGAATTCCTCGCTCGAAAGCATGCTGAAATGCGAGCACAAGTACTGGTCGCGCAAGGTGATGGCCGAGGTCATCCCCGACCACATTCCGAAATTCACCGCGTTCGATCCCTTCGACGATGACGCGCTCTCGAAGATCGGCGAGGCCGATCTGCGCTTTCCCTTCTTCGTGAAGCCGATCAAGTCGTCGGGCTCGCGGCTGGGCTTCCGCATCGACAGCCCCGAGGATTTCGACTACGCGATCGAAAAGCTGCGCGCCGAGATCGGCCAGATCTCCGAGCCGTTCAACTATGTGCTCGATCAGGCGGACCTGCCGGAAGACATCAAGGCCGTCGAGGGGCATTACTGCATGGCCGAGCAGGTGATCGGCGGGCGTCAGTGCACCGTCGAGGGCTATGTGCATGAGGGCGAGGTCGTGCCCTACGGCACCGTGGATTCGATCCGCTATCCGCAGGTCCTGAGCTTCTTCTACTATCTCTACCCCTCGACCCTGCCGCGCCGCGTGCAGGACACGATGCACGAGATCACCCGCACCATCATGGCCCACATCGGCTATGACAACGCGGGCTTCAACATCGAGTATTACTGGGACGAGGTGTCGAACAAGATCTGGCTGCTGGAAATCAACACCCGCATCGCGCAGTCGCATTGCGACCTGTTCGAGATGGTCGACGGGGTCAGCCACCAGCAGGTGGCCGTCGACCTCGGTCTCGGGTGCAAGCCCGACATGCCACGGGGCGAGGGTCCCGAGAACGTCGCGGCCGAATTTTTCTACCGGGTGTTCTTCAACGATGCCACGGTCGCTCGCGTCCCGTCACGGGCGGAAATCGAGGTGGCGGCCGAACAGGTCGAGGGCACGCGCATTTCCTCCTACGTGTCGAAGGGCATGAAGCTGTCGGAACTGCCCGAGCAGGACGCCTACAGCTATGCCGTGGCCTCGGTCTGGATGGGCGCGCACAAAACGTCGAAACTGCTTTGGAATTACGAGCAGGTGATGAAGCGGCTCAACTACGAGTTCTCGGACATCGTGGAATAGCTCCGCGACGACGCTGGACTTCCGTGCGTCCGGGGACGATAACCGGGATCAGGCCCCCCCACATCGAGAGATTCCATGAAGGTCGACACCCAGCTTCCCCTCGACGTGCGGGAAATAGAGCATGCCGAAATCCCGATGCCCGACGGCACGCGGCTCGCCGCACGGGTCTGGATGCCGCAGAACGCCGAGGCGCAGCCGGTTCCGGCGATCCTGGAATACATCCCCTATCGAAAAAACGACAAGACGCTGGAGCGCGACCATGCCCGCGCCCCTTGGCTGGCGGCGCAAGGCTATGCCTATGTCCGCGTCGATCTGCGCGGCACCGGCGAATCCGAAGGGGTGATGGAAGACGAATACACCCCCTTGGAGTTGCAGGACGGTTGCGACGTGATCGCCTGGATCGCCGATCAGGGCTGGTGTGACGGCGGGGTCGGGATCGTCGGCATCTCCTGGGGCGGCTTCAACGGGCTTCAGCTTGCCGCGCTGCGTCCGCCCGCGCTGAAGGCCGTGGTGACGATCTGTTCGACCGACGACCGCTATGCCGACGACATTCACTACATGGGTGGCACGCTGCTGTGCGAACAGCTGTCCTGGGCGTCCGTGATGTTCGGGATCAACACGCTGCCACCCGACCCGGCCCATGTCGGCGATCGCTGGCGCGAGATGTGGGAGGCAAGGCTGGACGGGTCGGGCCTGTGGCTGGAAAAATGGCTGCATCACCAGACGCGCGACGATTTCTGGAAGCATGGCTCGGTCTGCGAGGGTTTTTCGGATATCGAGGTGCCGGTCTATGCCGTCAGCGGTTGGGCCGACGGCTATTGCCGCTCGGTGTTCCGGCTTGTCGAGAACCTGAAAAGCCCGGTCAAGGGCATCGTCGGCCCCTGGGCGCACAAGTATCCGCACCTGGCGAAGCCCGGGCCGGCCATCGACTGGCTGAGCGAGGAGACGCGCTGGTGGGACCAGTGGCTGAAGGGCCGCGATACCGGCATCATGGACGAGCCGCCGCTGCGGCTTTACCTGCAGGACCACGCCGCACCGCGCAGCCACTATGCACACCGGGACGGGCGCTGGATCACGGAACCCGCTTGGCCCTCGCCCAACGTGACGCGGACGGGATTTGCGCTGGGCTCGGACGGGCGGATGGTGCGCGACGGCCGCGATCTGCCGGACTCGCCCCTGACGATCCGCTCGCCGCTTTGGGTCGGCATGCAGGGCGGCAAGTGGTGCTCCTACGCGCATCCCGGCGACCAGCCCGGCGATCAGCGCCGCGACGATGCCGGCAGCCTTGTGTTCGACACCGCGCCGCTGGACGACGATCTGGACATCGCGGGCGATGCAAGGCTGACGCTTGCGCTGCGGGCCGATCGCCCGGTGGCGCAGGTCGCCGCGCGTCTGGTGGACGTGGCGCCCGATGGCGCGGCGACGCGGGTCAGCTATGGCCTTCTGAACCTGACCCACAGGGACAGCCATGCGCATCCCGAACCGCTTGAGCCGGGCCGCGACTACGTGGTGGATGTGCCGCTGAAGCACGTGGCGCAGACATTCCGCGCAGGGCATCGGATCCGCCTGTCGGTGTCCAGCAGCTATTTCCCGCTGGCCTGGCCGACCCCGGAGCCGGTCACGCTGACCGTCCTGCCCGGCGGCTCGCGCCTCGAGCTGCCGATCCGCGCGGCGGACGGGATCGAGGTTCCGGATTTCGGCCCGCCCCGCGCTGCGGAACCACTCGACGCCACCTACCACGTGACGCCGGCTGCGGAATGGACCGTGGAAGAGGATCGCGACACCGGCAGCATCAGCGCCCTGATCCGCGACCACGAAGGCGGCGCGCATATCAACGCGCATGATTTCTATCATTCTGCCGAGGGGCGCGAACGCTATTCCGTCCTGCCGGACGATCCCACCTCGGCCGAGGGAGAAGTCAGCTGGACGCACGAGATGAGCCGCGATGACTGGTCGGTGAAAACGATCACCTCCACGCGCCTGACCGGCGACGCCAGGGCGTTTCGCATCGTTGCCCGGCTTCGGGCTTGGGAAGGCGACACCCTGGTTCGGGAAAACACTTGGGATATCTCGATAAATCGCGAATTAGTCTGACCGGCCGCCGACGCAACGAGTGAGCTGAGGTCGGCCAGGGCGCGCCGCACGCGATCACGATTGCGTGAAACAGGCGGGTTCCGTGGCACGAAACGGCAGTGCGGCGCGTTGCCCACTCGGGCAGCATTGCCGTGATGCCCGCCGGAGTCCCCGGCCCCACCCCGACGACAGGAGACAAGACCATGATTCACCTGCGCTTGACCCTTCCCGCAACGCTTGCCGCGCTTGTTCTGACCGGCGCCGCGGCTTTCGCCGATACCGGTATCACCACGGGCGACACGCCGGTGGGCAAAGTTCTGACCAATGCCGATGGGATGACCCTCTATACCCTGGACAAGGATTCCGACGGCACTCCTACATGCTATGACAAATGCGCCGCGAACTGGCCGCCGCTGGTCGCGCCCTCGGGCGCCTCGGCAGAGGGCGATTTCGGACTGACCGAACGCAAGGATGGCACGATGCAATGGACCTATTCCGGAAAGCCGCTCTATCTGTGGAAAAACGACGTCAAGCCCGGCGACGTGACCGGCGACGGCGTCGGCGGCGTCTGGCACGCGGCGCAACCGAAAGAGTAGACGGGGACGATGCCGTACCCTTCGGGCCGGAGCGCGGAAGGTACGGCGGTCCATCCGCGCAGTATGCCGTTACGGTAGGGCGCTGCCCCAGCCCGCACGGGCAGCACTGACCCAATGGGTCTTGACGGATCGGGCGGAGCATAATATCCGAGCAAAAAACTCGACTAATGCGAGGAGCCTCCCGTGACCAACCCGTCCAAACCCCGCCGCGTCAATGCCCGCCGTTTCGTCGCCGTCGGCGCTGCCGCCGCGATGGGCGCCGCGCCCGCGGTGTCCATTGCCGCCACGACGACAAGCCGCGCCCTGCGCGAGACGCCGGCCCACAGTGCGGCGGCTTACGATATCCTCCGCGTCGCAAGTTCCGAAGCGGGCGAAGGCGGCGAAGGCGCGGACGTTTCCGCGCCCCCCGCATCCGAGGGCGGAGAAGGCGGCGAAAGCGGCGGCTACGCTGGCCCCGGTGGCCAGGTCGGCGGACTTCTGGCCGAGCTCGATCTTCTGGAAGCACGGCTGAACCTGGCGACGGAGCTCAAGGCCGCCGGTCTGGACGATGCCGCCGCGGCCGCGCAGGACCGTGTCTTTGAGACCTTCGAGAACGACGTCGAGGACAAGCTGAACGATCACATGATCGAAGAGATCGAAAAGGCGCTTTTCCACATGGGCGGGGCGATCGAGGGCGGCGGCGACCTCTCGGCGGCGCGCAACGCCGTTCAGCATGAGCTTGACGAGGTGCGCGAAGATGCCAATGCCGGCCTGCCCGAGCGGTTCGGAGCCGTGGCGCGCCTCGTGCGGAACGCAACCGGTCAATACGCTGCCTCGATCGAGGATGGCAGGATCGCGGAGCTTGATCATTATCGCGATGCCCGGGCGCTGCTTGCGCTTGCCCGCGCGCGAACCGGAACGCTGGCGGCCACAGGCGATGCCGAGGCAGCGAATATCGCAGCCGAGATCACCGCCCAGCTTGACCTGATGGAGCCGGCGGTCGCCGATCTGACGCCAAATCCGGAGGCGGCGGTGGACACGAGCATTCTTTACGGCGCTGCCGCGCGGGTCGAGATCTCGGCCCAGAAACTGCGCTGATCCGATGCTGATCGTCATCGGCGACGTGCTGGACCGCCACGAGGTTGCCGCGATCCGCGAGGTGGCCGCAGAACTGGAGTTCCGGGACGGCAAAGCCACCGCAGGCCGCTTTGCCCGCAACGTCAAGCAGAACGCGCAGGCGAAACCCTCGCGCGCGCTCAAGGCTGTCCTGGAAAAGGTCGAGCAGGCGCTGATGTCCAACCCGACATTCGTAAGCGCCGCGCGCCCCCGGCATTTCACCAGCCTCCTGATGTCGCGCTATGGCGGCGGGCAGGCCTATGGCAGCCATGTGGACGACGCGCTGATGACAGGCGGGCGCACCGACCTGTCCTTCACGCTGTTTCTGACCGACGAAGACGCCTATGAGGGCGGCGAACTGGTCATCGAGGACCCCCTCGAGGACCGCGCGATCCGTCTGCGGCCCGGCGATCTGGTCCTCTACCCCTCCAACACCCTGCACAGGGTGGCGCCGGTCACGTCCGGCGAGCGGCTGGCGATCGTCGGCTGGGTGACAAGCTGGGTCCGCGATCCGGCGCGGCGCGAAGTGCTGTTCGACCTCGACCAATGCGTCGCGGAGGCCTGGGAGAAGGACGGCAAGTCCCCCCATTTCGACCGGCTGGCCAAGACCCGGAGCAATCTTCTCAGGATGTGGGCCGAGGGCTGAGCCTCCGGCATTGCGCGGCCTGCCGCTGCGGTCCCGCCCCCACAGTCGCGCGGCCGCGCCCTATCCGCGCGCGTAAACATCCTCATGGCGGATGATGTCATCCTCGCCCAGGTAGCTGCCCGTCTGCACCTCTATCAGCACCATGGGCAGCTTGCCGGGGTTTTCCATCCGGTGCACCGCGCCCAGCGGCACATAGATCGACTGGTTCTCGCTCACCAGGCTCACCTCGTCGCCGACAGTCACCTTGGCGGTGCCCTCCACCACGATCCAGTGTTCGGCGCGGTGATGATGGCTTTGCAGCGATAGCGCCGCGCCGGGATGCACTACAATGCGCTTCACCTGGAAGCGGTCGCCAGTCACCAGGCTTTCGAACCACCCCCAGGGCCGGTGATCCTTGGGAAACGCCTCGGCCTGGGGGGCCTGTTTCTCTTTCAGCGCCGCCACGGCCCGTTTCACGTCCTGCGCGCGGCTGCCATCCGCGACGAGCACGGCATCGGGCATGGCCACTGCAATGATGTTCTTCAGCCCGATCCCCACGACCTCCAGCCCAGGATCCTCCGACCGCAGCAGCGAGCCCTCGCAATCTATCGCCGTCGCCTGCCCAGAGATGGCGTTGCCACGCGCGTCCTGCGGCGTCTCCCGCCGGACCGCGTCCCATCCGCCGAGGTCCGACCAGCCGCCGGAATAGGGCACAACGCTGAGGTTGCCGGCCTTTTCCATGACCGCGAAGTCGATCGAGATGTTCTCGGCCAGGGCCCATGGCTCGGGTGCCAGACGCAGGAATCCCAGATCGGTCTTCGCCTCTTCCACCGCCTTCTGAACCGGGTCGATCAACTCGGCCGCATGGGCCCGGAACGCGTCAATCATTGCCTTGGCGGAAAACAGGAAGATTCCCGCATTCCAAAGGTAGTTGCCCGCGCCGAGCATCTCCTCGGCCCGCGCGGCATCGGGTTTCTCGATGAAGCGTGACAGCTGCACCGGGTGCCCGCGAAGCTTTTCGGGATTTTCGACAAGCTCCAGGTAGCCAT
>JBAVQZ010000003.1:0-3039 GCA_049694515.1 Paracoccaceae bacterium
TCGTCATGCGGGTTCCTCCGTTTCGGCCCCTTGGCGGGCCCAAGTCGTCGTCAAAGCCTGTCGCGCAGCGAGAACCAGACCATCGCCAGCACCAGAAGCGGCCAGCGCAGCGCCGCTCCGCCGGGGAAGCGTTGTGTCGGCACGCTGGCCAGAAGGTCGAATTTCCCGGCCTGGCCGGCAATCGCCTCGGCGGCGATCTTGCCGCCCAGCGTCGCCATGGCCACGCCATGCCCGGAATAGCCGCTGGCGCTGATGATGTTACCCGAAACCCGCGTGAAATGCGGCATCCTGTTCATCGTGATCCCCAGCGTGCCGCCCCAAGCATAGTCGATGCGGGCGTCTTTCAACTGCGGATAGATCTCCAACATCGGCTTGCGCACAAGCGCGGCGATATCGGCGGGGAAGCGGTAGCCATAGCTCTCGCCCCCTCCGAACAGCATCCGCCGGTCCTGCGACAGGCGGAAATAGTTGATAACGAATTTCGAATCCGCCACGGCGTGATTGTTGCGGATCAGTGCCGCCGCCGCATCCTCGTCCAGCGGCTCGGTCGCGGCGATGAAATTGTTGATCGGCATGACACGCGCCGCCACTTCCGGCTGCAAATGGCCGAGATAGCCGTTGCAGGCCATCACCACGTTGCGCGCCGTGATCTGGGCCTTGTCGGTCTTGACCGTGGCCGGGTCGCCTTGGCGCAGCCCCGTGACGCGGGAGCGCTCGAAGATCCGCACACCCCGGTCCCGTGCCAGCCGTGCCAGCCCCAGCGCGAAACGCAGCGGGTGGATGTGACCCCCGCCCATGTCAAGCGTGCCGCCGTGATAGGCGGGCGAGCCGACGAGGTGGCGCATCTCGTCGCGGTCCACAGGGCGGATCAGCTCATAGCCGTATTCCTCGCGCAGCTTGGCGGCATAGGCATGGCTGCCGGCGACGAACCGCTTTCGGTGATCGGCATGGATGATGCCGTCTGCAAAGCCGCAATCCATGCCATTCCCGGCGATCAGGTCGCGCACGAGTTGCACCGATTCCAACGAAAGGTCCCACAGGGCGTGGGCCTGTTCCTTGCCGACCATCGCCTCCAGCGCGTCCTGCTCGACCCGCTGTCCGGTGCCGACCTGTCCACCATTGCGCCCCGAGGCGCCGAAGCCCACCCGGTGCGCGTCCAGCAGAACGACGTCAAAGCCTTTGTCGGCGAGGTGCAGCGCGGCTGACAGACCGGTGAAGCCCGCCCCCACCACGCAGACATCGCAGGAAATGGCGCCATCCGCCTGAGGAAATGGCGCAAGCGGTTCGGCGGTCGCCGCGTAGTAGGAGGACGGATACTCCCCGACACGATCGTTGGTGGTCAGAATGTCCACGAATGCCCCCTCGCCTCAGCCGGCCTTGTAAAGACCCTCGTCCTTGATCGCGGCATAGGTTTCGTCCAGTGATTTCACCGCGCGCTCGATCAGCGTGTCGATCTCGGCGGGCTTCATCACCAGCGGCGGGGCGATGATCATGCGGTCGCCGACATGGCGCATCACCAGGTTGTTGGCGAAGCACCGGTCGCGGCAGCGCAGCCCGACAGTGCCGGCGTCAGCGGCGAATGGGGCGCGGCTGGACTTGTCGGGGGTCAGCGCGATGGAGCCCATCATGCCGACGATCTTGGCCTCGCCCACCAGCGGATGGTCGGCCAGCGCCTCCCACTTCTCGCCCAGATACGGCGCAGCCACGTCGCGCACGTGCTCGATGATCTTCTCCTCTTCGAGGATACGCAGGTTCTCAAGCGCCACGGCGGCCGAGACGGGATGCCCCGAATAGGTGTAGCCGTGGTTGAAATCGCCCGCCTCGTTGATCACGCCGGCCACCTTGTCACTGACCAGCGACCCGCCGATCGGCGCATAGCCCGAGCTGAGCCCCTTGGCGATGGTCATGATGTCGGGGCTGAGGTTCAGCGTCTGGCTGCCGAACCAGTTGCCGGTGCGCCCGAAGCCGCAGATCACCTCGTCGGCGATCAGCAGGATATCATGCGCGTCGCAGATGCGCTGGATCTCGGGCCAGTAGCTTTCGGGCGGAACGATAACGCCGCCCGCGCCCTGAATCGGCTCGGCGA
Source organism: Paracoccaceae bacterium (assembly GCA_049694515.1). Taxonomy (GTDB): domain Bacteria; phylum Pseudomonadota; class Alphaproteobacteria; order Rhodobacterales; family Rhodobacteraceae; genus JADQCB01. The sequence goes on from JBAVQZ010000003.1 coordinate 2,087, forward strand.
TGAAGGCCGCGACCTTGTCCTCGCCCAACTCGGCGATCTTCTCTTCCAACTGGCGGGCGCGCTCCAGCCCGAACTCCCCGGGGCTCATCTCGCCGCCCTCGGACCACCAGTCGGGCTGGTCGATATGCACGATATTCGGAATCGGAAGCCCGCCCTGGTCGTGCATTCCCTGCATCCCGCCCAGCGATGCCGCGCCCATGGTCGAGCCGTGATAGGCATTGCGCCGGCTGATGATCACTTTCTTCTCCGGCTTGCCTTGCGCCGCCCAGTAATGCCGCACGAGCCGGATATTGGTGTCGTTCGCCTCGGACCCCGAGCCGGCGAAGAAGACGTGGTTCAGATCGCCCGGCGACAGTTCGGACAGGCGGTTGGCCAGCGCGATCGCCGGGACATGCGTCGTCTGGAAGAAGGTGTTGTAGAACGGAAGCTCCTTCATCTGGCGCGCCGCGGCCTCGGCCAGTTCGTCGCGGCCATAACCGATATTGACGCACCAGAGGCCGGCCATCGCGTCGAGGATCTCGTTGCCGTCGGAATCGGTCAGGGTCACGCCGTTGGCGCGGGTGATGACGCGCGCCCCCTTGGCGCGCAGCGCGGCCCCGTCTGTGAACGGATGCAGGTGATGTGCCGCGTCGAGCGCCTGAAGCTCTTTCGTGGGCATGTGGTTGGTGATCATATTCATCCCGGGACCTCCTTGGAACGTCATCGCCCCGTCCAGAGCGGCGCGACGCAATACGGTCGGGCCGGTCACCGGGACGGGGCGGAAATGGCCCGCTCACAATATGATCAAAAATTCCGCTGTCAATCGTATTTGATCAAAATCAGGGCTGCGTGAGGGACATTCTCACCTGCTCGATTCCCTGCAACAGGTCGCCCTCGATGGCGCGGGCGACGGCCTGCGGATCGCCTGCGCGCATTGCCAGGAGCGCCTCTTCGTGCTTGTCGGGCAGGTTGGC
>JBAVQZ010000004.1:0-2328 GCA_049694515.1 Paracoccaceae bacterium
TACCTGGGCAACGACCGCGTCACCTTCACCTATTTCGGCGACGGCGCGGCCAACCAGGGCCAGGTCTACGAGACCTACAACATGGCAGAGCTGTGGAACCTGCCGGTGGTCTTCGTGATCGAGAACAACCAGTATGCGATGGGCACCAGCGTCAAGCGGTCCACCAAGTCGCCATCGCTGTGGGAACGGGGCGCGGCCTATGGCATTCCCGGCGAGGAAGTGGACGGCATGGACGTGCTGGCCGTCAAGGCCGCCGGCGAAAAGGCCGTGGCGCACTGCCGCGCAGGCAAGGGGCCGTATATCCTGGAGATCAAGACCTACCGCTATCGCGGCCACTCGATGTCGGACCCGGCCAAGTACCGCTCGCGCGAGGAGGTGCAGAAGATGCGCGAGGAGCGCGACGCGATCGAGCATGTGCGCGAGCTTCTGCTCCAGGGCAAACATGCCACCGAGGATGAGCTGAAGGCGATCGACAAGGACATCAAGGCCGTCGTCAACGAGGCCGCCGAATTCGCCAAGGACAGCCCCGAGCCGGCGCTGGACGAGCTTTATACCGACATCTACGCCGCCGAAGCGCCGCAGGAAGCCTGAGGGAGACGAACGACATGGCAACCGAAATACTCATGCCGGCCCTCTCCCCCACGATGGAGGAAGGCACGCTTGCGAAATGGCTGGTCAAGGAAGGCGACGAGGTCTCCTCCGGCGACATCCTGGCCGAGATCGAAACCGACAAGGCGACGATGGAGTTCGAGGCGGTGGATGAAGGCACCGTCGGCAGGATCCTGGTGGCCGAGGGCACCGAAGGGGTGAAGGTCAACACCCCCATCGCCGTGCTGGTCGGGGAAGGCGAAAGCGCCGAGGACATACAGACCGCCGCCGCGCCCGAACCCGCGCCGCAAGCCGCCGAGAGCGAAGCCCCTGCCCCTGCCCCGGCGCAGCCAAAGGCCCCTGCGGCCAGCGCCGCGCCGGACTGGCCCGAAGGCACGGAGATGAAGCAGACCACGGTGCGCGAGGCGCTGCGCGACGCCATGGCCGAGGAGATGCGGCGCGACGACGCCGTGTACCTGATGGGCGAGGAGGTCGCCGAGTACGAGGGCGCCTACAAGATCAGCCAGGGCCTGCTGGACGAGTTCGGCGCCAAGCGGGTGATCTACACGCCGATCACCGAGCACGGCTTCACCGGCATCGCCGTCGGCGCGGCCTTCGGCGGGCTCAGGCCCATCGTCGAGTTCATGACCTTCAACTTCGCCATGCAGGCGATGGACCAGATCATCAACTCGGCGGCCAAGACGCTTTACATGTCGGGCGGGCAGATGGGCGCACCGATGGTGTTCCGCGGCCCCAACGGCGCGGCCGCCCGCGTCGGCGCCCAGCACAGCCAGGATTACGCCGCCTGGTATGCCTCGGTTCCCGGCCTCAAGGTCGCGATGCCCTATTCGGCGGCCGACGCCAAGGGCCTGCTCAAGACCGCCATCCGCGACCCCAACCCGGTGATCTTCCTGGAAAACGAGATCCTCTACGGCAAAAGCTTCGACGTGCCGGTGCTGGACGATTTCACCGTCCCCTTCGGCAAGGCGAAGGTCTGGCGCGAGGGCGAGGACGTAACCATCGTCAGCTTCGGCATCGGCATGACCTATGCGATGGAAGCCGCCGAGAAACTGGCCGAGGACGGCATCTCGGCCGAGGTGGTGGACCTGCGCACGCTTCGCCCGCTCGACTATGACACGGTGATCGCCTCGGTGCGGAAGACCAACCGCTGCGTCACCGTCGAGGAGGGCTTCCCGGTCGGCGCCATCGGCAACCACCTGTCCTCCTACATCATGACCCACGCCTTCGATTACCTCGACGCGCCGGTCCTGAACTGCACCGGCAAGGACGTGCCCATGCCTTATGCCGCGAACCTGGAAAAGCTGGCGCTGGTGACCACGAAAGAGGTCATCGACGCCGTTCACGCCGTGACCTACCGCTAAGGAGCCAACGCGATGCCAACGGAAATCCTGATGCCCGCGCTGTCGCCCACCATGGAGGAAGGCACGCTCGCGAAATGGCTGGTCAAGGAGGGGGACGAAGTGTCCTCCGGCGACCTGCTGGCCGAGATCGAGACCGACAAGGCGACGATGGAATTCGAGGCGGTGGACGAGGGCACCATAGGCAAGATCCTCGTCTCCGACGGCACCGAGGGGGTGAAGGTCAACACGCCGATCGCCGTGCTGCTGGGCGAGGGCGAATCCGCCGACGACATCGGCGAAAAGCCCGCCAAGGCGGAGAAATCATCGGCTTCCGGGGCGCCCTCTTCCGACGCCGCGAAGAGCGCTGCGCCAGCAAGCG
>JBAVQZ010000005.1:0-1649 GCA_049694515.1 Paracoccaceae bacterium
AAAGGCACCCGGATGGGCGCGCTCACCGCGGACCGGCCGAAGCCCCTGATCGAGGTTTCGGGGCGCGCGTTGATCGACCATGCGTTGGATGAGATCGACACGGCCGGGATCTCCCGCATCGTGGTCAACACGCATTACTGCGCCGAGAAGGTCGAGGCGCATCTTGCCAACCGCCCAGACATCATGATCTCGCGCGAGCCGTCCCGGCTTCTCGATACCGGCGGCGGGCTGCGACAGGCGCTGCCCCATCTGGGCGACGGGCCGGTCTTCACCTTCAACAGCGACGCGGTCTGGTCCGGCAAGAACCCGCTGCGGGAACTTTCCGCGGCCTGGGACCCTTCGCGCATGGACGCGCTGCTTCTCTTGGTTCCGCGCGACCGTGCCATCGGACACACCGGCGCCGGCGATTTCCTGATGGATGCGCGCGGCCACCTGACCCGCGGGCCGGGCCTGGTCTATACCGGCGCACAGATCATTCGGACCGAGGGGCTCAGGACCATCCCCGACGAGGTCTTCTCGCTCAATCTCCTGTGGGACTCGATGCTTCTGGACGAGCGGGTTTTCGGCGTGGTTCACCAGGGCGGCTGGTGCGATGTCGGCCAGCCGGAAGGTATTGATCTGGCCGAGGCTATGCTGTCGGATACCGGTGATGTTTGACGGCCCGGCCCCACGGCTTTTCGGTCTGCCGCCGGGGGCCGATTTCCCGAAAGAGCTGCTTGCCGGGCTGGAACAGCGACTGTCCGGCCAAGCGCCCGAGGCCTGGGCCAAAGTCGAGATTTACGTGAATACGCAACGGATGCGGCGGCGCCTGGTCGGGCTGTTCGACGCAGGCCCACCGCGCCTCATGCCCCGCATACGGCTTGTGACCGAACTGGGTGCCATCGACGCCCTTCCGCCCGCCGTTCCGCCCCTGCGGCGGCGGCTGGAGCTGAGTCGGCTGGTCGCCACCCTGCTGGAACAGCAGCCCGACCTGGCGCCCAGCGCCGCCCTTTTCGACCTGGCGGACAGCCTGGCCGCCCTGATGGACGAGATGCAGGGCGAGGGCGTGCCACCCGAGGTTCTGCACGATCTCGATGTCTCGCACCTCTCGGCGCATTGGGACCGAACGCGGCGTTTTCTGGGTATTGTCGAGCGGTTCTTCGGCGCCGCGGGCCGCGATACGCTTGACGCCGAGGCCCGCCGGCGGCTGGCAGTGGAACGGCTCGCCGAACGCTGGGCCTCCGCCCCGCCGGACCATCCGGTGATCGTTGCCGGCTCGACCGGATCGCGCGGGGCGACCGCGCTGTTCATGGAGGCGGTGGCGCGCCTGCCGCAGGGCGCCGTGGTGCTGCCGGGCTTCGATTTCGACCAGCCGGCGCATGTCTGGGACTCGATGGACGACGCCATGACGGCCGAGGACCACCCGCAATACCGCTTTCGCAGGCTGACCGAGGCACTGGGATTGACCCCGCGCGACGTCCGGGCCTGGAGCGCCGGAACCGCCCCGAACCCGGACCGGAACCGGCTTGTGTCCCTCGCCCTTAGGCCCGCACCGGTCACGGATCACTGGCTGGACGAGGGGCCGGCCCTGACCGGTCTTGCCGCGGCCACCGGAAACGTCGCCCTCGTCGAGGCGCCCTCGCCGCGGGCCGAGGCGCTGGCCATCGCGC
>JBAVQZ010000006.1:0-5711 GCA_049694515.1 Paracoccaceae bacterium
GCTGGATGCGCTGCTGTGGCGGGGCGCGGACGACTCGGCGCGCCTGATGCTGGCGCTGGTCCCCGAAGGATGGCGCGCGCTGGCCGTGGCCCGGATGACCCTGCGCGACCAGGGACCCGGCGTGGACAAGTTGATCGCCGCGGTGCCCAAGGATCTGGCCGCCGATCCCGGACTGGCGTTCGAGCGGTTCCAGTGGCGCGCCCGGAAGGGGCGGAATGATGATGCCATCGCGCTTCTCGATGAGCGCAGCATTTCGGTGGCCAGCCTCGGTCAGCCGGACCGCTGGGCCAACTGGCGGCGCATTTTCGCCCGCGTGGCGATGCGCGACGGAAAGGCCGAGTTGGCCTATCGCCTGGCGGCCAATCATTTCCTGACGCGGGGCGAAGACTATGCCGATCTCGAATGGCTCGCCGGGTTCATCGCCCTTCGCCAGCTGGACGAACCCGCCGTTGCCCTGACGCATTTTCGCCGGTTCGAGACGGCGGTCGAAACGCCGATCAGCCTGGGCCGCGCGGGATATTGGGAAGGACGCGCGCTGGAGGCGCTGGGCCGCGGCGACGAGGCGCAGGCCGCCTATGCCGCGGGCGCGCGACACCAGACCAGTTTCTATGGCCAACTCGCCGCCGAGAAGGCGGGCCTGCCGATGGACCCCGCGCTGACGGGCGGCGAGAGCTATCCCGACTGGACGACCGCGCCCTTCGCCGATTCCTCTGCGCTGAAGGCCGCGCTGATGTTTGTCCAGGCGGATGAGCGCGGGCTGGCGGCCTGGTTCATGACACATCTGGCCGAATCCGCCGGGCCGCAGGGACAGGCGCAGCTTGCCGGGCTCGCCCTGTCGTTGAACGAACCATATATCGCGCTGCGTGTCGCCAAGATCGCCGCGGGGCAGGGCACGATCCTGCCGCGCGCCTATTTTCCCGTCACGGCGCTGTCGAAGGACGACCACCCGGTGCCGGACGAGTTGGTGCTGTCGATCGCGCGGCGCGAGAGCGAGTTCAACCCGGCCGTCACCAGCGGGGCGGGCGCGCGCGGGCTGATGCAGTTGATGCCGCGCACCGCGCAGGCCATGGCCCAGACGCTGGAGGTGGATTTCTCGGGCGATGCCCTGACCAGCGATCCGCGCTACAACGCCCGTCTTGGCGCGGCCTATCTGGCCGGTCTGGTCGAGAGGTTCGGTGGCAACTATGCGCTTGTCGCGGCCGCCTACAATGCCGGGCCCAGCAGGCCGGAGGGCTGGATCAGCGAGCGCGGCGATCCGCGCTCGGCCGGGGTCGATCCGGTCGACTGGATCGAGATGATCCCGTTCCGCGAGACACGCAACTACGTCATGCGGGTGACGGAATCGCTGGCGATCTACCGCGCCCGGCTGTCGGGACAGGTCCAGCCCCTGCGGCTGTCCGAGGAGTTGAAGGGCGGCTGACCCCTCAACCCAGCCGCGCCACCGCCCCAGCCAGCACGTTCAGCCCCGTCACCAGGTCGACCTCGGCGGTATCCTCGTCGAAATTGTGGCTGATCCCGCCGATTGACGGCACGAAAAGCATTGCCACCGGCATGTGCCGCGAAACGTTGGTCGCATCATGCAGCGCGCCCGAGGGCATCCTCCGCCAGCGGCCGGAGACCTCCGCCTCGGCCGCATCGGCGAGCGCGGATTGCAGCCTTTCATCCATCGCCACGGGCTCAAGCCCCAGCAGCTTGCCGAACGCGACGGTCAGGTTTCGCTCCGCCGCAACCTCCTCGGCGGTCTGGCGGATGATCGCTTCCATCCGGTTCAGGCGCTGTCCATCGCCGTCGCGCCATTGCATCGAGAAGACGGCCCGCCCCGGTACGATCGAGGCGCCGTTGGGGTGCAGCGCGACATGGCCGATGGTCCAGACCGTCTCTGGCGTGACCACGTCGGCGAAGCGCGCATTGATCCGGCGGCTGAAATCGCACAGCCCCTGGAAGGCGTCGCGCCGCAGATGCATCGGTGTGGTGCCGGCATGGTTCTGCTGGCCCTCAAAGGTGATGCGCATGTCGCGGATGCCGACGATGGAGGTGACGACCCCGATCGCCTCGCCGGTGCTGTCCAGCGTCGGTCCCTGTTCGATATGCGCCTCGATGAAGCCGGTGAAACGGGACGGGTCGATGAAATCGCCCGACACCAGGTCGGCCATCTTCGCGCGTGCTTCGGCATAGGTCACGCCGTCCGGGTCGGTCAGCTTGTCGGCGTCGGCCAGGGATCGTCCGCCCGACCACACTGTGCTGCCCGTGGTCACGCCGAAACGCCCTTCCTCGTCCTGGAAGGACACGACCGAGATCGGCGGCCCACCCGCCTCTTTCGCCGTCCGGGCTACCTCCAGCGCGGTCATCACGCCATAGGCGCCGTCCAGCCAGCCGCCTTCGGGCTGGGTGTCGGAATGCGAGCCCATCAGCAGGCTCGGCCCTTCGGCCAGGCCGAACAGGTTGCCGACCGGGTCGAAATACGGCATGAGCCCGGCCTCGCGCATCTGGCCCGCCAGCCATTTTCGCGCCTCGATATCCTTGTCGGTATAGGCCGGGCGCACCACGCCGGTGCCGACGGCGCCGATGCTGCGCAGGTCGTGAAGGCTTCTCAGGAAACGGTCGGGATTCGGGATCATGGCGGCGCCTGTCTTTCGGTTGCGGACTGCCGAAGCGATAGCAGGCCGTCGGGGAAAACGCCAACTCTTGGCCCCGCCGCGCCGATCGCATAGGAGAAGGGACAGGCGAAGGAGGACGCGCATGACACATCTCTGGGTCCGGGCCGAGCAGCGCCCGCATGAAGAACGGGTGGGCCTGACCCCGGACGGCGCCAAGGCCCTGATCGCGCAGGGCATACGCGTCACGATGGAGGACAGCCCCGTGCGCGCGATCCCGATCGACGGATATCGCGCCGCAGGCTGCGAGATCGCGCAGGCGAACAGCTGGCCGGACGCGCCCGGGGACGCGATCATCTTCGGCCTCAAGGAACTGCCCGAGGACGGCACGCCCCTGCCGCACCGCCACATCATGTTCGGTCACGCCTACAAGGGGCAGCCAGCGGGGCAGCGGCTTCTGGCGCGGTTCGCGGAAGGCGGTGGCACGCTTTATGACCTGGAATATCTGGTCGATGAGGCGGGCCGTCGCGTCGCCGCTTTCGGCTATTGGGCGGGCTATGCCGGGGCGGCCGTGGCGCTGAAATGCTGGGCCGCGCAGCAACGGGGGCAGATCGCCGGCCCTGTGGGCGCTTATCGCTCGTCCGAGGCGCTGCGCCACGAGCTTTCGGGCGATTTGGAGGCCACAGGCGCCGCACGCCCCGATGCCATCGTCATCGGCGCGCTGGGCCGCGTCGGGACCGGGGCGTCCGACCTGTGCGCTCAGGTCGGCGTGGAGGTCACCAAATGGGACATGGCCGAAACCGCGCATGGCGGGCCGTTTCCCGAAATCCTCGACCACGCGATATTTCTCAACTGTATCCTCGCGCGTCCCGGAACGCCGGTCTTGGTGCCGGCCTCGGCGAAGACAGCGCCCCGCAAGCTGAGCGTGATCGGTGACATCGCCTGCGACCCGGAAAGCGATTTCTCGCCCATAAAGGTCTATGACCGGACGACGACGTGGGAGGCGCCCGCGCTGCGCGCGCATGACGATCCGGTGCTGGACGTCACCGCGATCGACAACCTGCCTTCCATGCTGCCGGTCGAGTCCTCGCTGGACTATGCCGCGCAGCTATTGCCGTCGCTCAAGACCCTCGACAGTCTGGAGAGTGGTGTCTGGGGTCGCGCGAAGGCGAAGTTCGACACGCATATCAACACCATACGAGGGAGATACAAATGACCATCCATTGGTGCGGAACCGGCCTTTCGGCGATACCCGGCCTGCGTCGGCTGATCGAGGAAGGCCATGACGTAAGCGTCTGGAACCGGACGACCGAGAAGGCGCGCGAGGCCGTCGGAGATCTCACCAACGACATCCATGCATTCGACATGGACGCGCTGTCCGCCGTGGTGAAAAAAGGGGATGTCATCGTCTCCATGCTGCCGGCGGACTGGCACGCTCCGCTGGCCGATCTGGCGATCTCGAAAGGCGCGCAGTTCGTCTCGTCCAGCTACATCGCGCCAGAGATGCGCGCGCTGGACGAAAAGGCGCGCGAGGCCGGCGTCGCGCTGGTCAACGAGGTCGGGCTGGACCCGGGCATCGACCATGTGATGGCGCATTGGCTGATGGCCGATTACCGCGCCTCGGGCGCACACGATCCGGCAAACGAGTTCGAGTTCACCTCGTATTGCGGCGGCGTGCCGAAGACCCCCAACCCGTTCCGCTACAAGTTCAGCTGGTCGCCCCTGGGCGTGCTGAAGGCGCTGCGCTCGCCGTCGCGCTCGATCAAGGATTACACCGAGCTGAACGTGGCGCGGCCCTGGGACGCGCTGTCCAGCTACAGCGCGCCTTTGCCGCAGCCCGAGACGTTCGAGGTTTACCCGAACCGCGACTCGCTGCCCTTCATGGAGGAATACGGGTTCGACCCAGGCTGGACGGTAAAGCAGTTCGTCCGCGGCACCCTGCGGCTGAACGGCTGGTCCGAGGCCTGGGCCGACGTGTTCCGCGAGATCGAGACATTGGAAGGCCCCGGGGGCGAGGCCCGGCTGAAAGAGATGTCGGACCAGTTCTGGAACGAGAACGCCTATGACGAAGGCGAACCGGACCGGGTGGTCATGTGCGTCTCGCTCAGGGTCACGCGCGAGGGCGCGCCAGTCTATCACAAGACCTATGTGATGGATGCCTGGGGTGACGCGCGCGGCACGGCGATGGCGCGGCTGGTCTCTGTCCCGGTGTCACTTGCGGTTGAGGCGGTGCTTAACCACGAAATCCCCGCCGGCGTCAGCGCCGCGCCGCACGATCCGAAACTGGTTGCTCGCTGGATGGAGAACGTGGACCGGCTGGCGCAGCACGTTCAGGTGGTCGATCACCTGAAGGGCTGACGGATCCTCAATAGAAATCGTCCTCGAGATCGTTCACGTCGTAGCCGAGCGCTTCCAGGCCGTTCTCGAGGTAATCCGACAGAAGCGGGATTCCCAGAAGGTAATTCGCGGTCGGGCCGACATGCTCGTCGCGGGCGGTCTGGATCGCCTCTTCCAGGTCGTCGGCCGAGTATGTCTCGCGCCCGATCCACATAACCGCCACCAGGCTGGCCTGCTCATCCTCGTTCAGCCCGTTGATGAAGGCACGCAACTCGCGCTCGGTCGCGTCGCCGGCCCGCGCCTCCAGGATCGTGTCGGCATCGGCGGTGTCGCCGGGGCTGTCCCAGCGGCCGACCTTGGCGTCGATCTCGCGCGCACGAACGGCGATCGCGGCGACCTTGTTGGGGTTGATTTCAAGCATGACGCTCCCCTTCGTTTCCGTTGTGCCCAATGTCGTCTTTCGGCGCGGCTTCCACAAGAGGGATAAGTCGCGCGTTCAGTCGCGGCGGGACAGGGGAACGACACGCTCCTCGGCGTCGGGGGCCAACTCCTCGAAATCGAAATTGTCCAGCCGCTTGGCACGGCGTCCGGCCTTCTCTGCCGAGATCTTGATGTCGGCGACATCCTTCGACGCCTGGTTGAAATGCCGGTCGAGGCTTTCGACCCGCGTGCCCAGACGGTCCACGTCCCCGTGCAGCAGCGCCAGTTCCTTGCGAATCGCGCCGGCCTGCTCGCGCATCCGCGCATCCTTCAGGATCGCGCGCATCGTGTTCAGCGTGG
>JBAVQZ010000007.1:0-1677 GCA_049694515.1 Paracoccaceae bacterium
GTCGAGGGGCTGGTCGGCTATGCCCGGCGCAACTTCATGGTGCCGGTGCCGCGGTTCCCCTCCTGGGAAGCCTTCAACGATGAGACCTTGTCCGCCATTGATGGTGTGGATGGCCCCGTCTTGCGACATCGCGATGTGCCAGAATGGGGCTGTGAAGCAATCCATTCGAGGGGAGCCATCCATGGAACATCCTATCACCATTGGTCTCGATCTGGCCAAGTCCGTTTTTCAGGTACACGGCGTCGATCGCGACGGGGCTGTTGTTCTGCGCCGTCAATTCCGACGGTCGCAGGTGCTGACGTTCTTCGAGCGGCTGAGACCGTGTCTGGTGGGAATGGAGGCCTGCTCGGGGGCACATCACTGGGCACGTGAGCTCGGCGCGCTCGGGCACGAGGTCCGGCTTATGCCGCCGGCCTACGTGAAACCGTATGTAAAGCGCGGGAAGACGGATGCGGCGGATGCTGAAGCCATCTGCGAGGCGGTGACGCGTCCGTCGATGCGTTTCGTGCCGGTCAAGAGCGCCGAGCGACAGGCGGCGCTGCTCGACCACAAGGCGCGAGATTTCCTGGTCCGCCAGCGGACCCAGACGGTGAACGCGATCCGTGCGCACCTGGCCGAGTTCGGCATTGTCGTGGCGAAGGGCATCCAGAACCTCGACCGCCTACTCGCGGCAGCACGGGGCGTGCCCGAAGCCGCGCGGCCCGCACTGGACTTGCTCGCTGGCCAACTGCGTAACCTGGAGGAACGGATCGAAGAAGTGACCGCGCGCATAACGGCGGCCCAAGGGGATGATCCGCTGGCCCGCCGGCTCGCGAGCGTCCCCGGCTTGGGGCCCATTGCGTCGAGCGCCTTCGCGTCCACCACGCCGGATGTCGGTGCCTTCCACAGCGCGCGGGACTACGCTGCCTGGCTCGGGCTGACGCCTCGAGCTCACTCCACGGGCGGCAAGGATCGGCTGGGCCGGATCAGCAAGGCGGGGAACAGGTATCTGCGGCGACTGCTCTACCTGGGCGCCATGGCTCGGATCAGCGCGCGCCGGGGACGCCGTGCAGCCCCCGCAGGATCCGCCGCCGACTGGTTGGACCGGATGCTGGCGCGCAAGCCGGTGAAAGTCGTGGCCATTGCGCTGGCCGCGCGAATGGCTCGCACGGTCTGGGCACTGATCGCCCATGGCGACAGCTACCGGGCTATGCCGGGCTGAGAGACGAAGAGATCGCTGCCGGATCCGTCCGGCGGCCCCGAGAGGGTGAGGCGCATCGTGAGGTGATGGCATAGGCGGAGAACAGCAAGGACGGGACACCCAGTTCGGACCGGAGCGGCTTTGACCGCGTGCCATTGATCGGGACCCATCCATCCAGCGGACTTCATCAGGGCGCGCGGCAACTCATGCCGCAGACCAGACGCCGTATACATGGCCGCGACCGACCAAATGCCAGAGAACCGAACAAAGCTCTTGCCAAGGGGCCATCCATACACGGTCCGAGCGAGCGGGCGAACAACGAACGGCTTCGCAAGGCCGTCTCGGACCTGACCCTGGACAAGCTGATCCTGACCGAGGCCGCCAGGGGAAACTGACAAGCCCCTCGCGCCGGCGCCACACCATCGACCGGGTGTATAACCCCCTCGGCGTCTCCGAACGCCGGGCGTGTCGCGTGCTCGGCCAACACCGTTCGACGC
>JBAVQZ010000008.1:0-5056 GCA_049694515.1 Paracoccaceae bacterium
TGCCGGATTGGTTCGCGCCCACGCCGGAGCAGGCCAGAATCGAGGAATACAGCTGGTTCCGCCAGAACTGGTTCGGCTGGCACGCCGAGGAACACCGCGCTGCGCGCGAGGACGTGATCCTGACGGACATGTCGTCGATGTCGAAATTTTCGGTCGAAGGGCGCGATGCCTGTGCCCTTCTCAACCGTCTCAGCTGCAACGAGGTCGATGTCGAACCGGGCCGCGTCGTCTATACCGCCTGGGTGAACGCGCGGGGAGGTTTCGAGGCGGACCTGACCGTTACCCGCCTGACGCGCGACAGGTATATCGTCGTGGTGGGGGAGAACAGCCACGGCCACACCGAGATGTGGATGCGCCGCCATATCGGGCCGGACGACTTCGTCATCATCACGGACATCACGCCGGCCGTCACCCAGATCAATGTTCACGGCCCCAAGGCGCGCAAACTGATGAAAAAGGTCAGCTCGGCCGACCTGGGCAACGACGCCTTCCCGTTCATGACGGCGCAGGAGATCGACGTCGGCTATTTCAACCTGCTGGCGCTGCGCGTGACCTATGTCGGCGAACTGGGCTGGGAGCTGCACGTGCCCAGCCTTCACGCGGTTCAGGTTTATGACCTGCTGATGGAAGCGGGGCAAGAGTTCGGCATCCGCAACGCCGGGATGCAGACGCTGGGCTCGCTGCGTCTGGAAAAGGCCTATCGCGATTTCGGCGTCGATGTCGACAATACCGACAACCCGATCGAGGCCGGGCTCGGATTCGCGGTGAAGCTGGACAAGACCGGCGGCTTCATTGGCCGTGATGCGCTGGCCGCGATCAAGGAACAGGGCGTGCCTAGATCCCGCATGCTGCAATTCCTGCTCAACGACCCCGATCCGCTGCTCTACGGGAACGAGATGATCTTTCTGGACGGGCAAGAGGTCGGCCATCTGGAGATCGGCGCCTACGGCCACACGTTGGGTGGCGCGGTGGGGATCGGCTTTGCCGAGACCGAGACGCCGCTGACGGCCGAGATCGTCAATAGCGGCGTCTGGGAGATCGACGTCGCCGGGGAGCGCGTCAAGGCTGTCGCCTCGCTCAAGCCGCTTTTGGACCCGAAGATGGAGCGCGTGAAATGCTGAGCGCGTCATGAGCCGGGATGCGCGTTACGATATCCTGTTCGAGCCGTTGAAAATCGGCCCGGTTACAGCGAAGAACCGGTTTTACCAGGTGCCGCATTGCACCGGCATGGGCTGGCTGCGGCCGCGCAGCCTGGCGGCGATGCGCGGGATCAAGGCCGAGGGCGGCTGGGGCGTGGTCTGCACCGAATACAACTCGATCCACCCCGGCTCGGACGACCTGCCGCACCCTTACGCTTCGCTTTGGGACGACGGCGACGTGCGGGCGCACAGGCTCATGACCGATGCGGTGCATGAGCACGGGGCGCTCGCCGGCGCCGAACTCTGGTACGGCGGTGCGAGAACGGCAAACCTGCACACGCGGCTGCCGCCGCTGGACGTCGGTAGCTTTCCCAATCTCGAGGGGCATCCGGTCCAGACCCGCGCGATGGACAAGGCGGACATCCGCGACCTGCGTTGCTGGCACAAGCTCGCGGCGCTGCGCGCGAAAGAGGCAGGGTTCGACATCGTCTATGTCTATGCCACGCATGGCTACCTGATCTCGAACTTCCTCAATCCGCGGATGAACACGCGGGGCGACGAATACGGCGGATCGCTGGAGAATCGCACCCGGCTGCTGCGCGAACTGATCGAAGAGACGAAGGAGGCCGTGGGCGACCGCTGCGCCATCGCCGTCCGCTTCTCGGCCGACGAAGAGATCGGCGAGGACGGAAAGCCGATCTGGGGAGAACGGCGCGAGATGCTGGAAATGCTCGCCGAACTGCCCGACCTGTGGGACATCAACATCGCTGACTATTCGCTCGAGATGGGCGTCTCGCGCTTCGTCAAGGAAGCTGCGCTCGAGCCCTACATGGCCTGGGTCAAGTCGGTCACGACCAAGCCCGTGGTCACGGTCGGGCGCTTCACCTCGCCCGATACCATGGTCCGCCAGATCCGCAGCGGCATCACCGACCTGATCGGCGCTGCGCGGCCCTCGATCGCAGACCCTTTCCTGCCGAAGAAGATCGAAGAGGGGCGCCTGTCGGCAATCCGCGAATGCATCGGCTGCAACGTCTGCTATTCCGGCGACAGCCTCGGCGTGCCGATCCGCTGCACGCAGAACCCGACGATGGGCGAGGAATGGCGGCGCGGCTGGCATCCCGAAAACCTCCCAACGAAGGCATCGGTGGCACGCGTGCTTGTCGTGGGCGCCGGCCCCGCCGGGCTTGAGGCCGCGAGGGCGCTTGGCGCGCGCGGCTATGATGTCCTGCTGGCCGAAGCCGGACGCGAGCTCGGCGGGCGCGTCAGCCGCGAGGCGACCCTGCCCGGAATGGGCGAATATATCCGGGTGCGGGACTATCGCGTGCAGCAGCTTCTGGAGATGCCCAATGTGGAAGTGTTCCGCGAGAGCCGCATGAGCGCGGAGGATGTCGTCGCGGTCGGAGCCGACCACGTCGCCGTCGCCACCGGCGCGACATGGCGGCGCGAGCTCTTCGACGGAGAGCGCTACCTGCCCGTCGCGACCGGCGCGGCGGCGGCGCGTATCCTGACCCCGGACGACATCATGAACGGCACCCTGCCCGACGGACCGACGCTCGTCTTCGACGGAGAAGGCTATTACATGGGCGGCGTCATCGCCGAACGGCTGAAGAGCGCAGGGCTGGACGTGACCTATTGCACGCCATCCGACAGCATCTCGCACTGGGCAGGAAACACCTCGGAGCGCTGGCGCATCCGCCGCCATCTCACCGGGCTCGGCATCCACATCCTGACCGCCCGTTCGCTCGCCGCCTTCGACGGCGCCGAAGCGGTGCTTGGCTGCGTTTACGGCGGCAACGAACATCACCTGGCCGTGGCGAATGTCGTGATGGTCACCGCCCGAAAGGCGAATGACGGACTTTATCGCGAGATGCTGGGCAGGGCCGAGGGGCAGGCATTGAAGTTCTCGCTGAAACGGATCGGCGACTGCGATACGCCGGCCATCATCGCGGCGGCGGTTCACGCGGGGCACCGGTTCGCGCGGGAAGTGGATGCGCCCGTCGATGTCGACAACCTGTCACGCATCGAATGACGGAAGCTGTGCCTGGTGCTTTCTTTCGGGGCGTGTTGCTTGATCCATTTTTTCAGCGCTGCACTGGCCGAGTTGGCGTTTGTGGCTTCGTTCTTGTTGTATCGGGGGAAGGCGAACTTGCAGTCCCGAACCTCAGCCACAATACGTTCAGCAGCCCAGAGCGAGGCTTCCACAAGCGGAATGGTCCTTCAACTGCCGCTGATCTTGAGACGACGCCATGGATGCTCCTGCACGACCACGTGGGGCGTGGGGCCTTCAAGCCGGATGTCTTCAACGAGAAGACCAGCCGCTTCCGCGAGCCGCATCCCGGTGTCCGACACCAAGGCGACCAGCCAGAGAAGATCGTCGTCCTCGTCGCGACAAAGTGTCTGTAGTGACTTGATCGTCTCGACAGGCAGAGGCTGACGGTCCTCAACTCCCGCTTGTCGGTCGTAGTAGACACCTGCAAACGGATTACTGACCGAGATGCCGATCTCGGCTGCAGCGAAGTTGAAGACAGATCGCACCGTGCCGAAGACGCGGGTGATGCTGCTTCCCGCGAGACCCTTGGCAAGCAATGCGTCTCGGAAGCTGTTGGCATCGGCTCGGGTATAGGCGGTCAGGTCCTTGTCACCGCAGGCATCGATCACATACCCGCAGGCTCGCTCTGCAGCTCGATGGAATGCGACCGGGCGATCTTTGCCTTTCAGGCGGATGTAGATTGACACAACTTCGCTCAGCTTCACTGAACTGCCTGAAGTGTCGCCAGACGTCCCAACACCATTCGCCGCAGCCTTCCCACTCATGCGGAGCAGGTCCTTCCCGGGAAGGTCAACCTCGCGGATGCGAAGGTGATACCAGTGCTCGTCGAGCTGCTGCGCCGCTCGCTGCGCTCTCGAAATGGCCACGACAGCCGACCTCGTGCGAAGCGAATACATGATCCGGCTTGCGTTGTAGTGGTGAGAAAGGTCGCTGGGGACCCATCGCGAGAAATAGAAAATCCCCTGCTTCACAAATGTGAATGGGGCAGTTTTGGTCTCCAGCATGGTCTACGCCTCCAGCGTTCAGCAGTGAAAACTGAAGGGAAACAGAGGCTTATCTGTAGGTAATGGTGCCCAGGAGAGGCATGTTGAGATTCTTTTTGTACTTCGATGTATGAATAAATTAGCATACACTTCAAATATTTATGGTGACTTCATCAAAAGAGGTACAATTCTGATGTGTAGCAAAATATGTAGCAAAATGTGGACCGGAACTCTTGCGGAACATCATCCTGAGCCGTAGTCATGAAATCATAACTGCGCGAGGATTCGGATCAGTGGCAGGCAAGATCAAAAGAGGAGGCATCTGGCACCTGCGCATGCGGGTTCCTGAGCGATACAAGTCGATCGAAGACCGAGGAGAGATCCATCGCAGCTTGTTCACCGGCGACGCCCGGGAGGCCGATGCGCGAAAGGCCGTCATGGAGCGACAGATCATAGCAGAGCTCGATGCGAAGCTCGCGGGGCGAGATTCAAGTGGGCGAGATTACTACGAGGCGATCGCAGAGCTCGCCTCGGCGCGATCATGGGGGTACCAGACAGCATCTGAGTTGGCTGCCGGCTCGATGGATGAGATCATGTCGAGGTTTTCGAGTCTGAAAGCTGCAGGGGATCTCCCCGGATCGGCCGCAGCAGTGGCCGCATTCGGCGGCGTCGAGAGACCGAGGTTGACGATCACGGAAGTCGCCGAGTCCATGAAAGATTGGTTTCGCGCTGAAGTTCGCGACAAAGATCACACGCAAACCAGGACATGGACGTATCGCTGGAAGCGTCCAGCAAGCAAAGTCGTGGAGCTTCTTGGCTATGATCCGGTATTCGGTGAGATAACCCGTCGGCAAGCGGTGTCACTGCGCGATGCGCTCCAGGAT
>JBAVQZ010000009.1:0-2953 GCA_049694515.1 Paracoccaceae bacterium
TTGCGCAAAAGCTCCTTCAAGAGAGCATCGCGGAGCTTGCGTATTAGGCGAACCCGGCCAAATCCAGCCAGAGTTCTCCCGTCCGATACCCACCCCGGATCAGGTAGCCGGGCTCAGCCACTTCGGGGTGCTGTTCCGCCCAATCGCGAAAGCGGTCGTTCGTGACAATGCGCGCGCCGAGGTCGCGTGCAGCGGCCAGGATCGTGGGATCGGCGGGCGTTCCTTTCGGAACCACCATCACTCTGTCCCTAGGCAACCCCAAGAGCTTTCCCAAGGCACCGTCATGCTGATATCTGCCATTCAACTTGTAGCCGGCATTTGCATCGAACATCACGCCCGGAACGAAGCCAAGCGCCGTCAGGTGATCAACCACTTCGCGCACCGTGCCGATCTCGGGCGTGCCGCCTTTCCAGTGCATGACGTTGGAGCCATCCACCACGATCCATTTCTGTGTGTCACGCGGACGACGAATGCCTCGGTGGCGGGAAGCGGTGAGCAGAAGGAAGAGGCTGGCCAGGGCGCAGGGCCCGGCCAACAAGAGAAAGTCGCGAAGTCCAGGAATAATCAGGGCTCCGGCGATTCCTGCCAGCGAGAGCATCAGGAGTACAAGTGGCACAATCATGGGGTGAGGGTATTGCGATCCCGAAAGACTGCCAAGACATCAGTGCTGCCGCTGGTTCAGTGCCAGCTTCCGCAGGACGCTCGGGGTCGAAAATGCCCCCAGGAATGCCCCAGTGTTCGCGGGGGCAGCTGCGAGCATGCGAAGTCCTAGGCCGATTAGATGTTACGTGCGCAGCAACGCAGCGTGTTAGAGACGGCTCAACTGAGCAGAGCGGGTGTTGATCCGCGTCAAAGACGCAATGGTGGAAGCCTGTTGAAAATCGCCCCGGTAGAACACTGACATTCGAACCATGCGAGGAAGAGTTTTACGATGGGCCGAAATAATATGAGCAGGAAAGAACGTGAACAAAATCAGCCCGACAATGCCGTCCTGAGCGCTACAAGACCGAAGAGCGTGGTGCGGAATAGGATAGCGATTACAGGCGTCGTTCTAGTTGGTTTTCTGGGGTTGGTTGGATGCATGCAATCTGAAGAGCCACAGGACACGACCTCTCCGGAATCGTCCGAAGCGACCGGAACCTTTCTCATCACCGGCGGAGCGACCGCAGTAATGAATTGTGCATTCTGGCAGGGTGCCGGGCAGGATGCGATCATGCTGGTCAAGGACGCGAGTGGTTCGATCATTGGCCCGGATTATAAAGCAACCTTCGATCAAGTTCAGGGTGGTAAAACCAAGGTTGTGGTGCGGAACGGTAACGGGGAATCTGATGCAAATCTGAGTGCAAAGATGAAGCGTTGGCTGCGGGGTTGCCCCGACTCCACCCAAGTCGAATTGCCAGGCTCGGCAGGGCGCCTTTAGGAAAGTCTCTGCGCAAAAATTGGTCGTTTGTGGTTCTGGATAGCTAGTGAACCGTGCGAACCCAGCCCTCCGGTTCGATCTGGCAAGGTCCGCTTCGGGCTCCAAACCGCCGGTCGCTGCGCGTCACATGAACGTCTGCATCGCGCAATCTTCCCTGTTGGCTTGGGCTTCAGGGTGATCTCTTGCCGGTGACTGGTGGGGCGATCTGAACGGTTGCGATGGCATTGAGGGCGATCTCGGCGTGGTGAGTGGCGGGGTGGAGAACTGGCCCCTCATGGCTGTCGTGCGATCCAGGAGAGTCTTGCGTGCGCTCCTCGGTAGGCTTCAAGGTGACCAGTGCCAACAGTGCAAGAGGGCACTGCTAGATAGAGGTTCAGCATGGAGAAGCATACTTGGAATTACTTCCTTGCCTTGGAGCAGGATCTCCTGCGGTCAACAGAATTTGTTGAGCCAAGCGAAACCAACTTTTCATCATACTCGAACTGGTTTGCTAAGCTTTTGCTACTCGTTGGCAGTGAAGTCGATGTGGTTGCGAAACAAATATGTGCAGAGAGTCCCAACGGACGCAGCGTCAAGAAAATCCTAGAGGGGAGTACCAGGACGTGTTAACCACGACGTTCCCCGGCATGCACGCTGTTAAAATTGGGGTGCCACGCTACTCCCTGACGTTAGAGCCATGGAGTTCGTGGGGCGCGACCCCACCTGAATCTCCGCAATGGTGGAAAGACTACAATTCTGTCAAACACGAACGGAACGCCAACTTCGCCAATGCAAACTTGGAGAACGTTCTTAACAGCTTCGCCGGGTTGCTCATATTAGAGCTATACTATTACCGTTCCGAAGATGATCTCCAGCCCTACCCGAAGCTATTTGACGCTGGTTTCCCCAAATATCTTGTGGTGAAAAATGAATGCCCACTAAGTCTGCCCGGCTTAAAGTGAATAACATCAATGCATCGCTGTCCCGACGATAGGATGACGCGAACTGACACTCCAAGCTTTTCATAGCTTACACTTCCAACGGTCGTGCGGGCGAGGATACTGTGCGAGGATTCGAATGGCGATGAAGACAAGGATGGACAATGCCGGGCCGTGACCCGAACATCGTGACCTCTGGGCTATCAGGACGTGTCGAGCGGGACGGCGTGACCGTCACGCTGTCGATCTATCGGCTGGAGACCGACTCAGAGTGGATCCTCGAGGTCGTCAACGCCAACGGCACAGCGCATGGATCATGTCCGCGGTGCGCCGAACCACCCGCAAACCCAGGGCAAGATCGAGCGCTGGCACCAGACCCTGAAGAACCGCATCCTGCTGGAAAACCATTATCTGCCCGGGGCGCTCGAGCAGGCGATCGGCGACTTCATCGAGCACTACAACAACCAGCGCTACCACGAGAGCCTGGGTAACCTGACCCCGGCCGATGTCTACTGCGGCCGGGCAGAAACCATCCTCGCACGACGAAAGGAGATCAAGGCAAAGACAATCCGGAAACGCCGCTTGCTGCACCGACAGACAGCGGCATAGACTGAAA
>JBAVQZ010000010.1:0-3428 GCA_049694515.1 Paracoccaceae bacterium
GCAGCCCGCCGAGCGCGAGGATTTCCCAGCGGTCATATTGCCCCGTCGCCGCCATCGCGGTGGCCAGCACCAGCGCGGTGTGGAAAAGCAGCGTCGTGGGGCGGCGCTTGGTGCGGACCATCCAGCCGGTCTGGAGCACATAGTCGGCCAGGACGTGGGCAAGGAACAGGGCTGTCAGGGTCTGGGCCACGGGCATACCTTCAAAGGTGCAAGTGAAAAGACTTTCCTGATTTGATCGCAAGTCATTCGGCTTGCTCCTCCAGCGCCTCCAGGGCGGCCTCGATCGCCGGGAAACCCGCAGCATCGAGCGCCTGTCCCACGGCCTGGCGGGAGATTCCGAGCGATTCGGCCACGGTCTTCTGCGTGGGGTGCTCCAGCGGTGTCAGGAAAGGCAGGACGGCGCGCGCCTGGGCCGAGGTCCAGCCGCGGGACACATGGTCCGCCAGGACCGCCGAGGCCTGCCAGCCGCCGCCGGAGGCGTGGGAGATCAGGGAGGGCGGTTTCATCGCATCGAGCAACCGGCCGGACGCAACGAAGACCGGGTCATTCGCGGTGGCAATGTCCTGCAGGACCCGCCGATCCGCCACTCCGCACGCCAGGGCAACGCGGCTGTCGAACTGCTCAGAGGCGTCCCTGAGCCGGGCGCGCAGGAACAGCGCGGCGCGCAGCGCCTGGGCGGGACGGGTCAGGACAAGCTGCCAGCCGTCGCCCCGGTAGCTGGAATGGCGCGCCGCCGGATCCCAGCCCGCGATGCCGTCGAACCCCGCGTGCAGCGCCGCGAGCGCGGAGTCGAACTCCGCGCTGTCCAGCCCGGTCGAGCCGACAAGATCACCTGTGAGAACGGCCAGATGCACGAAAGCCCTCATGCGTTGTTCCACTAGGCAAGCATAAGGGCTTTCCTTTTAAAAAAGCAAGTAAATTCGCTTGCGCTACATGAAGCCAAGCTCCAGCCGCGCCTCGTCGCTCATCATTTCCATGCCCCAGGGCGGGTCCCAGGTCATTTCCACATCGACCTGCTTGATGCCGGGCAGCGGCTCGATCGCCTCGGCCAGCCAGCCGGGCATCTCGCCGGCGACGGGGCAGCCCGGCGCGGTAAGCGTCATCAGGACGCGCACCGCGCCCTCTTCGTCGATCTCGATCGTGTAGACCAGCCCGAGGTCGTAGATATTGACCGGGATTTCAGGGTCATAGACCGTCCTGCACGCCTCCACGACACTGTCGTAGAGCGGATGCTCGGTGCTGGAAGGCTTGATGAGGGGGGCGCCCTCAAGCTGTTCGCTTGTCTGGGTCATGCGGCTCTCTTCAGAATATCCGAGTGAAGATATAAGGATTATCCGGCGCGGCGTAAAGCCCGCCGTGCCTCACGATTTGCGCCGGCCGCGCTTGGGCGCCGGGGCGGGGCGCACGCGCTTCTCGATCTGGTCGTAAAGCAGCCCGGCCACGTTCTTGCCACTGGTCTTCTCGATCCCTTCCAGCCCGGGCGAGGAGTTGACCTCCAGCACCTTCGGCCCGTCCTCGGAACGCAGCAGGTCCACCCCGGCCATGTTCAGCTTGAAGGCGCGGGCGGCGCGCAGCGCGGTTTCCCGTTCGGCGCGCGAGATGCGCGCGGTCGCCGCCTGGCCGCCCTGGTGCAGGTTGGATCGGAAATCGCCCTCCGCCCCGGTGCGCTTCATCGCAGCGACGACCTTGTTGCCGATCACCAGGCAGCGGATATCTTCGCCCGCTGCCTCCTTGACGAAATGCTGCACCAGGAAGCTGGCCTTCAGCCCGCGGAAGGCGGTGATCACCGATTGCGCGGCCTTCTTGGTCTCGGCCAGCACCACGCCCTTGCCCTGCGTGCTTTCCAGCAGCTTCACGATCAGCGGCGCGCCGCCCACCAGACCGATCAGGTTGTCGGTGTCCTTGGGCGAGGCCGCGAAGGCGGTGGTGGGCATTCCGATGCGGTGCCGCGCCAGGATCTGGTGGGCATAGAGCTTGTCGCGGCTGGCGGTGATCCCGTCCGAGCCGTTGACGCAATAGGTGCCGATGGTCTCGAACTGGCGGATCACCGCGGTGCCGTAGGAGGTGACAGAGGCGCCGATGCGCGGGATCACCGCGTCGTAGCGCGCCAGCCGCTTGCCGTCGTAATGCACCTCGGGCGCCATCGCGTTGATCGCCATGTAGCAGCGCGAGGTGTCGATCACCTCGACCACGTGGCCGCGCTTCTCGCCCTCCGCCACGATCCGGCGGGTGGAGTAGTTGTGCTCTTCCCGGCTGAGCACGGCGATGCGCAGCGCGCGGGCCGGCGCCACCTCGCGCACGGTGGTGGAATGATAGACGTCATAGCCGATCTCGGGCTGGCAGAAGCTCTCGCCCGGGCTGATTACCACGTCCTCGCCCAGCGCCTGGCGGCCCAGCAGCATCCGGTAGGCCATCGACGTGCGGTCGGTCAGGGTGATCTCGATCGGCCAGCTGCGGTCGCCGATGGTGATGTCCGAGCGGATGACATAGCGCAGCTCGGTCTCGCCGTTGGAACTGGTCACCTCGCGCCGGTCCACGATCTCGGCCGAGCAGGGGATTGTCAGGTCGTTGCGGCCCGGAATCGGATGCACGGCGAAGCGGACGCGGGGGCGGCTGGCCGGGCCGAACGGCTCGATGTCCGAGGCGTGCAGCGCCGAGGTCCGCGCGCCGGTGTCGATCTTCACCTTCAGCGCCGGCAGGCCGAGGCCGGGCAGGGCGGCCCATTCCTCCCATCCCAGGCGGAAATCCCTTGCGTCCTGCGTCATGCGCTCGTTCATCGCGTCCCTCCTTGGATTCCCGCCGGAATCGCCTATACCCCGCCTCGGGCTTTCCAGTGTTGCAGGATCAGATATGGCCGAGCGTTTCAACTTCCATCTTCGGGCGACGGACGGCAAGGCCCGGACCGGGATGATCCACACAGCCCGGGGCGAGATCCGCACGCCCGCCTTCATGCCCGTTGGCACCGCCGCGACGGTCAAGGCGATGCTGCCCGAAAGCGTGGCGGCGACCGGGGCCGACATCCTGCTTGGCAACACCTATCACCTGATGCTGCGCCCCACGGCCGAGCGGATCGCCCGGCTGGGGGGCTTGCACCGCTTCATGAACTGGGACAGGCCGATCCTGACCGACAGCGGCGGGTTCCAGGTGATGAGCCTGGCGGACCTGCGCAAGCTGACCGAGACCGGCGTGACCTTCAAGTCGCATATCGACGGCTCGCGGCACGAGTTGACGCCGGAGCGGTCGATGGAAATCCAGCGTCTGCTGGGCAGCGACATCGTGATGTGCTTCGACGAATGCCCCGCGCTGCCCGCCGACGAGGCGCGGGTGGCCGAAAGCATGCGCCTTTCGATGCGGTGGGCCGAGCGGTCGCGCGAGGCTTTCGGCGACCGGCCCGGCCATGCGCTTTTCGGCATCCAGCAGGGCGGCGT
>JBAVQZ010000011.1:0-3852 GCA_049694515.1 Paracoccaceae bacterium
ACCAGTTGCAGATAGTCCACGAACAGCGCATCCAGACCATGCGTGCGCTTCAGCCGCCGGGCGCGCGCGGCCAGCTGGCTGATCGGCAGCGCGGGCGTGTCGTCGATATAGAGCGGGCAGGCCTCCAGCGCTTTCGCGGCCTCGACGAAGCGGCGGAACTCGCCTTCGGTCATGTCGCCGCGCCGGATCTGCTCGCTGGGCACCTCGGACGCCTCCGACAGGATCCGCGCGGCCAGCTGTTCGGCGCTCATCTCCAGGCTGTAGAATCCGACGACACCGCCGTCGATCGCGCCCTCGCTGCCGTCGGTCAGCTTACCCTTCTTGTAGGCCTTCGCGATGTTGAAGGCGATGTTGGTCGCCAGCGACGTCTTGCCCATCGAAGGCCGCCCGGCAAGGATCAGCAGGTCCGAGCGGTGCAGCCCGCCCAACTTCTTGTCGAGATCCACAAGCCCGGTCGAGACGCCCGCAAGCCCGCCGTCGCGCTGATAGGCCGCATTGGCGACCATCACCGCGTCGGTCACCGCCTTCAGGAAAGACTGGAAGCCGCTTTCCGACTGGCCCTGCTCGCCCAGTTGATAGAGCTTCTGCTCCGCCTCGACGATCTGGTCCTTCGGCTCGCTCTCGACATCGACTTTGGTGGCCTTGTCGGAAATGTCGCGTCCCAGCTGGATCAACTCGCGCCGGATCGCGAAATCATAAATCATCTGCGCATAGTCACGTGCCGCGAAGGACGAGATCGCGGCCCCCGCCAGCCGCGCCAGATAGGCCGGCCCGCCCAGTTCCTTCAGCCCCTCGTCCTCTTCCAGAAACGCCTTCAGGGTCACCGGCGAGGCCAGCGCGTTCTTCTGGATGCGGGCGGCGGCCACCTCGTAGACGCGCGCGTGGACGGGCTCGTAGAAATGATGCGGCGCAAGGATGGACGCGACCCTGTCGTAGACGTCGTTATTGGTCAGGATCGCGCCCAGAAGTTGCTGCTCGGCTTCGATGTTATGCGGTAACGTGCCTGTTTCCGCCTCGTCCGTGGTGGTTTGCCGGATCTTTGCGATCTCGTTCATTTGCTGTCCCCGGTCTTTGGCACGATGGGATAAGTCCGAACCCGCGCCAAAGGCAAATTGTATAAAACTGTGGATAGACTGTTGACGATTTTTCGCCGCTTCATCTTGCCGTCAAAGGGGGTAATCCGTCAACATATTGTGCAATCGGGCCTCTCATCTCGGCACCGTCGTTTGAAAAAAATTTCGATTTCGGACATTTCATTGACCGGCGCGGGCGTCCTGCCAGGCGCGCGGCGCCTTCAGAAACGACTCGACCTCGGCAAGTGTCACGGCATCGAACGCCCCCGAGTCGCGCGCCTCGGCCAACACGTCCCACCAGGTGCAGAGATGGTGCAGCGCCACGCCATGCGCGCCCAGCGTTTCCTCTGTCTCGGGAAAGATCCCGTAATAGAAGATCACGGCGGTGTGGCCGCAGGTGGCGCCGGTTTCGCGGATCGCGTCCACGAAGCTCAGCTTCGAGCCGCCGTCCGTGGTCAGATCCTCGACCAGCAGCACCCGCTGGCCTTCGCGCATGTCGCCCTCGATCCGCGCGTTGCGGCCATAGCCCTTGGGTTTCTTGCGGACATAGGTCATCGGCAGGGCCAGCCGCTCGGCCACCAGCGCGGCGAAGGGGATACCGGCCGTCTCGCCACCCGCGATGTTGTCGAACGCCTCGAACCCGGCCTCGCGCATCACGGTCACGGCCATGAAATCCATCAGCGTGGCGCGTATGCGCGGAAAGCTGATCAGCTTGCGGCAGTCGATATATGTGGGCGACGGCAGGCCCGAGGCCAGGGTGAAGGGCTCGTCCGCGTTGAAATGCACCGCCTCGATCTCCAGGAGCATCCGGGCGGTCAGACGGGCGATTTCGGCCTTGTCGGTAAAGGAGGAGGGAATCATGTCGGGCACCTTCTTTTCATCTTCTTCTCTGTCCAAAGACTTTTGCTCCGGCGGGAGTATTTGACCCGAGAGGAAGATTCATCATTCCGCCACTCGCCAATGCAGCGGGAAACCGGGGTCGAAGACGGTCACGGGGCCGGCGCCGGTCTCGATCCTGTCGGGATAGGTCACGGGCGCCCCCTTGGTCAGCGTGATCGTCTCTGCGTTCGGGGGCAGGCCGTAGAAGGCCGGGCCGTGAAGCGCGGAGAAGCCTTCCAGCTTGTCCAGCGCGCCGGCGGCTTCGAATACCTCGGCCAGGCAGGACAGGGTGTTGGTGGCCGAGAACACCCCGGCGCAGCCGCAGGCGCTTTCCTTGGCCGGATCGGGATGCGGCGCACTGTCGGTGCCGAGGAAGAAGCGCGCATCGCCCCCGGTCGCCGCCGCGACCAGCGCCCGGCGGTGGCTCTCACGCTTGGCGACCGGCAGGCAGTAATAATGCGGCCGGATCCCGCCCACGAGGATGTGGTTGCGGTTGATGATCAGGTGATGGGTGGTGATCGTGGCGCCGAGGTCTTTCTCGCTCGCCTGAACATAAGCCACGCCGTCGGCGGTGGTCACATGCTCCAGCACGACGCGCAGGCCGGGCGTGGCGCGGCGCAGCGGGTCGAGCACGCGGTCGATGAACACCGCCTCGCGGTCGAAGATGTCCACGTCCGGGTCGGTCACCTCGCCATGGACGCAAAGCGGCAGGCCAATCTCGGCCATTTTCTCGAGCACGCCGCGCACCTTGTCGAAATCGCGCACGCCGCTGGCCGAGTTGGTCGTGGCCCCGGCGGGGTAGAGCTTGACCGCGGTGACAAGCCCGCTTTCATGCGCGGCGGCGACATCGGCCGGGTCGGTCTGTTCGGTCAGGTACAGCGTCATCAGCGGCGTGAAATCGGCGCCTTCGGGCAGGGCCGCCAGGATGCGGTCGCGATAGGCGGCCGCGTCGCGCGCGGTGACCACCGGCGGCACCAGGTTCGGCATGATGATGGCGCGGGCGAAATGCCGGGCGGTTTCGGGCAGCACGCCCTCCAGCATCGCGCCGTCACGCAGATGCAGATGCCAGTCGTCCGGGCGGCGCAGGGTCAGGGTCTCGGTCATGGAAGTGGCGTTACACAATCGGCGCGCCGCTTTCCAGAGGGATTGACGCGACCGCGCCCTGCGGCGCGATCTTGCGGATGCGTGAAAAATGGGCGTTGCCGCCCGATAAACGGGCATTCCGCGTGAATTCCTGTCCACCTGGCACAGCCTTGGCGTGGCCGGTTCCGGACGTCCGAAAAAGCCCGCTAGATGTGAGCCCATGTTGGACGTTGTAAATCCCCAGGCTGGCCTGCAACGAGCGCGCGGGCGTGCGGCGGTGACGCTGGCCGCGGCCCCCGGCGGGGCGCGGCTGAAGCGGCTTTTTCAGTCGGGCGCGGCCAAGGCGATGCTGCCGCGCGTCCATGCGCCGGTCCCCGAGGTGGTTTTCCTGAATACAGCGGGCGGCCTGACCGGGGGCGACCGGATGGATTATTCCCTCGACCTCGCCCCCGGCGCGCGAGCCTGCGCGACGACCCAGACGGCCGAGCGCGCCTATGCCGGCTCGGGCGGGGTGGCGGAGTTTTCGGTGGAAATGCGGGTCGGCGCGGGCGGCGCGCTGGACTGGCTGCCGCAGGAGACGATCCTGTTCGATCGTTCAGCCCTTTCTCGGCGCACCGTGATTGCGCTGGAAGACGATGCAAGTCTGGTGATGGCCGAGATGATCGTGCTGGGGCGCGCCGCGATGGGCGAGACACTTTCCGACGTCTTCTTTCGGGACCTGCGGCAAGTGACCCGCGATGGCCGTCCGGTGCTGGTCGAACCCCTGCGCCTGACGGCCGAGACCCTGGCGCGGCGCGGCGCGGCGGCGGGGTTGCGC
>JBAVQZ010000012.1:0-4104 GCA_049694515.1 Paracoccaceae bacterium
GGAAGATGAAGCTGATATCGTTGCCACGCACCCGCCGCAGCCGCGCGTCGTCGGCGCCGACCATCTCGTCGCCCTTGTAGATGACCGAGCCCGACACGCTGGCGCTGTCGGGCAGCAGCGACACGGTTGAAAGCGCCGTGACCGACTTGCCCGAGCCGGACTCGCCGACCAGCGCCACGGTCTCGCCCCGGCCCACGTCGAACGACACGCCATTGACCGCGACATGATCCAGCCCATCCTGCCGGAACGTGACCTTCAGGTCGTAAACTTCGAGCAGCGCGCTCATTGAAACGTCTTTCTGGGGTCGAACGCGTCGCGGACCCCTTCGAAGATGAATACCAGAAGCGACAGCATCACCGCGAAAGTCACGAAAGCGGTGAAGGCCAGCCAGGGCGCCTGGAGGTTCTGCTTGGCCTGCAATGTCAGTTCGCCCAGCGACGGCGCCGAGGATGGCAGGCCGAACCCCAGGAAATCGAGGCTGGCCAGCGTGCCGATCGTGCCGGTGATGATGAAGGGCAGCAGGGTCAGCGTGGCGACCATCGCGTTGGGCAGCATGTGGCGGAACATGATCTTGAAGTTGGACACGCCCAGCGCCCGTGCCGCGCGCACATATTCGAAGTTGCGCGCCCGCAGGAACTCGGCCCGCACGACACCCACGAGTGCAGGCCAGCCGAACAGTGCGGTCAGGAATACCAGCAGCCAGAAACTGCGCCCCAGGATCGCGAACAGGATGATGATGATGTAAAGCTGCGGCGTCGAGGTCCAGATCTCGATCAGCCGCTGAAAGATCAGGTCGACCCAGCCGCCGAAGAACCCCTGCACGGCCCCGGCGAGCACGCCCACGAGCGAGGCGAAAGAGGTCACGATAAGGGTGAAAAGGATCGACAGCCGGAACCCGTATATCACCCGCGCAAGCACATCGCGCGCCGTGTCGTCGGTGCCCAGCCAGTGCTGCGCATCAGGCGGCGAGGGCGCGGTGCCCGTGATATCGTTGACGGTGTTGTAGCTGTAGGGGATCGGAGGCCATATTATCATGCCCTTGTCGATCTTCTGGCCGTCCACCACGCCGGTTTCGGCCTGTTTCATCAGTCCTTCGGGATCGTCCCAGCAGGCGTCCATCCCGCCGGTGACGATCAGGCACTGGATCTCGACGTCGCGATAGACCGCCTCGGTCCGCAAATCGCCGCCGAACTGCGTCTCGGGATAGAACTTGTAGATCGGGAAATAGTACTGGCCGTGATATTGCACGACGATCGGCCTGTCGTTGGCCAGCACCTCGGCGAACAGCGACAGGCCGAAGAGGATCGCGAAGATGAACAGCGACCAGTAGGCGCGCCGGTTGCGGGTGAAATTGCGCCAACGGCGCTTGTTGAGCGGAGAGAGCTTGAACATCGCTCAGGTCTCCCGGCTTTCGAAGTCGATGCGCGGATCGACAAGCACATAGGTCAGGTCCGAAAGCAGCCCGACCAGAAGGCCGATCAGGCCGAACACGTAGAGCGTGGCGAAGATCACCGGGTAGTCGCGCGCCACCGCCGCCTCGAAACCCAGCCGCCCGAGGCCGTCGAGCGAAAAGATCGTCTCGATGATGATCGACGATCCGAAGAACACGCTGATGAACAATCCCGGGAACCCGGCGATGACGATCAGCATCGCATTGCGGAAGACATGGCCGTAAAGCACGCGCCCCTCGCTCAGCCCCTTGGCGCGGGCGGTGATGACGTATTGCTTCTTGATCTCGTCGAGGAACGAGTTCTTGGTCAGCAGTGAAAGGGTGGCGAAGCTGGAGATAGTCGAGGCCAGAACCGGCAGGGTTATGTGCCAGAAATAGTCACCGATTTTGCCCAGAAGGCTGAAATCGCTCCACCCGTCCGAGGTCAGGCCCCGCAGCGGGAACAGCTTGAAATACGACCCCCCCGCGAACACCACCAGCAACAGCACGGCGAAAAGGAAGCCGGGGATCGCGTAACCCAGGATGATCGCGCCCGATGTCCAGGTGTCGAAGGGCGAGCCGTCCTTGACCGCCTTGCGGATGCCCAGCGGCAGGGAAATCATGTAAGCGATCAGCGTCGACCAGAGACCGAGGCTTATCGAGACAGGCATCTTCTCCAGCACCAGATCGACCACGCTGACCGACCGGAAATAGCTCTGCCCGAAATCGAAGGTGATGTAGTTGCCCATCATGATCAGGAATCGTTCGTAGATCGGGATCTTCTGCTTCTCGCAATCGGGCGACTTGATGTCTGGCGCACCCTGGTGATCCGGCGCGCAGACGATCCGGGCGAAGCCCATCTCGATTTCAAGCTCGTCGAGGAATTCGGGCGGCAGGCCGCGCGCTCCGACATACTTCTCGTCCGCGGATTGCTGTGCGTTCTCGCCCACATCGCCGCCGCCGGCGATGCCCTGAAACACGTCGGCATTGCCCTGCACCCGTGCGATGATCTGTTCGATCGGCCCACCGGGGACGAACTGGGTCAGCGCGAAGTTGATGATCATGATCCCGACAAGCGTGGGGATGATCAGCAGCAACCGCCGGAGGATATAGGCGCCCATTCGTTCTTCGCTGCTCTTGTTATCTCAAGGCCCCTGCGGCCCTCAGTTTCGCGGCCTTGTCGGCGTTGTACCACCAGAAATCGAGGTTTCCCAGAGAATAGGGCGGCAGCGG
This sequence comes from Paracoccaceae bacterium, assembly GCA_049694515.1. GTDB lineage: Bacteria > Pseudomonadota > Alphaproteobacteria > Rhodobacterales > Rhodobacteraceae > JADQCB01. The sequence continues at coordinate 2,663 of JBAVQZ010000012.1, forward strand.
GTCGGGGTGCTCATACATGTCGTAATAGGCGACGGTGTGCTTGTCCTTGAACCATTGCGGCACCCAGAACCGCTCGGCGCGCAGCACACGGTCCAGCGCCTTGACGCGGACCACCAGGTCTTCCTTGGTGGTGGCGTCCACCACCTTGGTGATCAGCTTGTCCACCGCTTCGCTTTTCAAGCCCATCGGGTTGAAGACCGAATTGTCGGCGGACTCCGAGCCGAAATACTGCTCCAGCCCGTTGCCCGGCTCATAGTTCATCGGGAACTGGGCGGTGATGATGTCGAAATCGTGGCTGCGTTCGCGATTGGTGGCCTGGGCGTCGTCCACCCGGGTCAGTTTCGCGGCGACGCCCAGCCTTTGCAGGTTTTCCACGAAGGGCGTTATCACCCGGTCGAAGGTCTGGCTGTCGTTCAGGAATTCGACACGCAAAAGCTCGCCCTGTGCGTTGCGCCGCATCCCGTCATCGCCGACTTTCCAGCCCGCCTCGTCCAGCAGGGCAGAGGCCTTGCGCAGGTTGCGCCGGTCAAGCTGCCGGTCGCTGGAACTGGGCGCCATGACGGCCTCGTCCTCCAGAACGCCGGGGGGCAGCAGATCGGCGAGCGGCTTCAGGATCTCCAGCTCGGCCTGCGAAGGCTTGCCGCTGGCCGCCAGATAGCTGTTTTCCCAGAACGAATTGATCCGCGCGTAAAGGCCGTAGAACAGCGTCTCGTTCGACCATTCGAAATTGAACATCAGTCCGATCGCCTCGCGCACCCGCGGGTCCTGGAACTGCGGCCGGCGCAGGTTGAACACGAAGGACTGGCCGGTTGCCAGCGACCCGTCGTTCAGCTCCACCTTCTTGACCCAGCCGTTCTGCACCGCGGGAAAATCGTATCCCGTGGCCCAGATCTTTGATGACGCCTCGTTCCGGAAAGTATAGCTGCCCGCCTTGAAACCTTCGAAGGCGGCGTTGTAGTCGGCGTAATATTCCACCCGGATGGAGTCGAAATTGTTGCGCCCGACATTGATCGGAAGATCGGCGCCCCAGTAATCGGGGTTGCGCTTGTAGACGATGCGCCGGCCGACATCGAGCTTGTCCAGAACGTAAGGGCCCGAGCCGACGAAGGGGTCCAGCGTGCTTTCTTCCAAGTCGCTTTTGTGCGCCTCGAAATCCGCCTTCGAAAAGATCGAGAGACCGCCGACCATCTGCGGCAGATCGCGGGTGGTCACGCCGTCCTTGAAGGTGAACTTGACCCGCAGCGGCGACAGAACCTCGGCGCTTTCCACCTGACGCGCCAGCACGGCGCGATAGCTGGGCAGGCCCTTGTTCAGGAATTGCTCGTAGGAAAACACGACATCCTCCGCCGTCACCGGCGTTCCGTCCGAAAAACGCGCCTCGGGACGGATGTTGAAAATCACCCAGCTTCGATCCTCGGGGTATTCCAGGCTTTCGGCCAGCA
>JBAVQZ010000013.1:0-10285 GCA_049694515.1 Paracoccaceae bacterium
CGCGGCTCGCTGATCGGGTTCATCTGCGGGGTGCTGCCGGGGGCGGGCGCTTCGCTCGGGGCATTCGTGTCCTACACCGCCGAGAAACAGTATAGCGACAGGGACGGCACCTTTGGCAAGGGCGACCCCCGCGGCGTGGCGGCGCCCGAGGCGGGCAATAACGCGGCCTCCGGCGGTGCGCTGATCCCGATGCTGACGCTTGGCGTGCCGGGCTCGGGCACCACGGCGGTGATGCTGGCGCTGCTGATATCGCTCAACATACAACCCGGCCCGCTGCTGTTCGAGCGGGAACCGGACATGGTCTGGGGTCTGATCGCCGCGCTTTACATCGCGAATTTCGTGCTGTTGATCCTCAACGTGCCACTGGTGGGGTTGTTCACCCGGCTGTTGAGCCTCCCGCAATGGCTACTCATGCCCTTCGTGGTCATGGTCAGCTTCCTAGGCATCTACTCGATCAGCCACGCGACCTTTGACCTGATGGTGATGGTGGGCTTCGGCGTGCTGGGTTATATCCTGCGCAAGCTCGATATTTCGGTTGTGCCGGTGGTGCTGGGACTGCTTCTGGGCGCGGACATGGAGAACAACCTGCGCCGGGCACTATCAATCTCGGGTGGCGATTTTACCATCCTTTTCCGCAGTCCGATCGCGCTGGTGATCTATGGGCTGACCATCGCAATGTTGATTCTGGCTTTGACCCTCACCCGCCGGCGCGCGCAAGCCGTAGGAACCGAATAACCCGGCACGGCGTTTGCTTCTGGGGTCTTTCCAAGGTGGCAATGCCGTGCTCACAGACGTGCTCTCGAGAGTGAACGGCTGATTGTATCTTCAACGAAGACGCCAGAGGCGATCCATTCAATCCCATCACGCTCGCGTTCCATCACTCGCCCTCCTGCGCATGATAGACCTCGAGGAGCCGCTGTACGGCACTGTCAACGTGAGCTACTCCCCTTCCTTTGGACAAGATCTGGCGTAGATTATGCTACTCGTTGCGCCTGCTGATCGGGGTTGGTTGCTTCATTTCTCGGCCATTGGACCACGGCTGGCGGTCTACCGCCAAGGGCTGAGTGAGGGCTCTGGTGGTTGTAGAAGGTCATCCATTTTCGGATACCTGCCTTCGTCTCCGATCCGGTCTCCCAGGCATGCAGATGGACGCACTCGTATTTGAGGGCCCGCCACAGCCGCTCAATGAAGATATTGTCGAGGAAGCGCCCCTTTCCATCCATCGAGATGCGCACGCCGGTTCGGCGAAGCCGATCCGTCCAGGCGACGGACGTGAACTGGCTGCCCTGGTCCGTATTCATGATCTCGGGCGGGCCGAAGTTGTGAATGGCCTCGTTCAGCGCCTCGACGCAGAAGTCGGCCTCCAGCGGATTCGAGATGCGCCAGGACAGAACCTTTCGCGTGTGCCAGTCCATTATGGCGACCAGATACAGGAACCCGCGCCACATGGGAAGGTAGGTGATGTCCGCGCACCAGACGCAGGTCTCGGCCGCTCGACCCTCAGCCCCTTCAGCAGGTAGGGATATTCCATCTACGGCCGCACACTCTGGTCTTTGCAGCCTCACTTCGGAACGCGAGCGACCGCGATCATCTCTACCCGCATCCCCGGGCGGGCCAGCGCCACGCCGCAGGTTGCGCGCGCCGGTGGGTTGTCGGGATCGACCCATGCGTCCCACACCGCGTTCATGCCTTGAAAATCGACCATGTCGCTGAGCCAGACCTGAACCGAGGCGATGTCGGCCTTGCTGCCGCCCAGTTCGGCCATCACCGCGTCTACCTTGTCCAGCACCGCGCGAGTCTGAGCGGTGATATCGCCGGACAGGTCGGAGGGAACCTGGCCCGCCAGGAACAAGATATCGCCGATGCGGACCGCCTGGCTCATGCGGGGTCCCGGATTCAGTCTTTGGAGGGTCATTCGGGTTCGCTCCTTTGTTCAGTCGTTGTCGCCGGCCGCAGCGCCGGCACCGGCGCGCGAAGCTTCGGAGGCCGGCACGGTGGTGCGCAGCGCGAAGGCGTTGAGATCACCGAGAGTTTCCGCCGGCACGTAGAGCGGCTCGCCAGGCGTCGTCGGTGTATCCGAGGCCGCGCCCCTTATCGACAGTTCCGCCTCCAGCCGGGTCTCCGTCGCCAGTTTCGCAGCATCGCCGGACATCCGGCCATCCGCGGTCAGCAGCACCGCGCCGCCGGACCAGTCGAGCCGCACGCAACTGCCCCGCGTTCGGGCAAGGTCCGACAGGAAGGCCAGCAGCAGGACGGGGTGATTGACCGGGCCGACCCGCAGGGCAGTTTCTTTCATGGCCGTTTCCGGCAGGCGAGCATGGTCGCAAAGGGCCGCGCCAAGCGCGATGGGGCAGAGACAGCCGCCGTCCACCGCCTGAAAGCGTCCCGGCGCAACGACGGGGCAAATCTCGCGCCAGGCACGGTCCTTGGCCTGCCGAAGCTGCGCCAGCAGGGCGCCGGGCCCGTCCAGACCGCGCATCGCGAGCCAAGCGGCGGCAAAGCCGGCCTCCTCGGCAAGTCCCCAGCTCATGCCGGCGCCGCGCGCGGCCTTGAGACAGAGCTGCTCGATCTCGTTTTGCGACAGGCGCGCGCCCTTGCCCGTGGGCACCGGTGGGCCGGACCTCGTCGGGTCGTTGGGTTCGATGTCGGGTTGGGCGGCGGCGGTCATGTCCAGCCTCCCGGGCAGAGGTCGGAGGGATAGGGCAGGTCCTGAAACAGGCTGATGCGCACCCACTTGTCCGAGCGGGGGTCAAAGCGGCTGGCGCCGAAGAAGGCCAGCTTGCAGCGCATCAGGTCGATGGGCAGCATGTCTTGGGCGATCAGGTTGTCGCGCACCTCGGCATAGGGATGCTTGCGCACGATCTGAGCTCGCCGCGCCATGAAGCGATGCTCGGGGTGGGCGAGCAGGAACGCGGCCAGCGGTGCATCATCCGGCCAGTCGGCCAGCGCCGAATGCAGTTCACGCGCCATCCGCGCGATGCAAAGCGGCTGCTCCAGCGTTCCACCGTCCTCCTCGAATCGGTTGCCCAGCCGCGGTTCCAGCTTTTCCTCGGAAACATACCAGAACCGCGCGGAGTTTTCCGGCCGGTCAAAGTCTGTGGCCAGCGCCCAGTCGTAGTGCTCTGCAACGCTGGCGGAAAGCGTCGCCACCTTCATCGCGCCATCGAGCCGGAACGAGGCCTTTTCGTCCGCCGTCATGCAATCGGCCAGCCTGTCGACAAGGTCGCCATGCGGCTCGAGCATCAGCGCCAGCAGTGCTTCCTGTCCTTCCAGCGACAGCTCGGACTCGCCCCAGCGCCAGAGCGCGTCCCAGGGCTCGCTCGCACCCGGCTCCGGCCAATCCGCGATGTGGTCGGCGAGGCGGGACAGGTCACCACGCAGCGCGTCGAGTTTCTCGATCTGGATTGGATGGGTCGAATGCCAAAGCTTGGCGTTCTCCCGGGCTTCCGCGAGGGCCGTACCGAACCCCGCTACGGCTTCGGGATCTGCGGCATGTTGCGCCCGGACACGGGCGAGAGCTTCTTCGCGGGCCATCATCCAGTTGTTCAACAAGACCGGGTGACGCACCAGGAAGGGCGCCATGCCAAGCCCGGTGGAATTGCCAACACCCAGCCCTTGCCTGATGGTGGGGTCAAGCCGCACGGCCGCCGCACCACCGCGCACGGCGGCGAGGTGTTCGGCGATGTCCACGGTGAATTGCCTCGTCAGCCAGACCGAGAGCATTTCCGCCTGGAACGGTGCGCTGAGTTCCGGCCGGTCCACGATGGCCGAGCGATCGGCCGCACCGAACTTGCCCGAGCCGTAGACGGCGGTTGTCCGCATCAGATATCCCACTGCTTCGACCTCCGTAAGATCAGGCTGCTTACCGGCGGCAAGCCGCTCGATGACGTGGGCAAAGAGCCGCACCGAGCGGTTGGCACGGCTGAGCGACAGTTCGCGCGGGCTGACGCGTCCCGCTTCCTGCAACGGCACATTGGCTTGCAGACGGTCAAGGTCGGCGGCGGTCGGTTCCCCGTCGAAGAGCGTGAAGGTTGCATCCCAAGCCGTGGCAATCACCCGGTCCGAGCGCATCTCGTCGGGCAAGTCATGGGCGAAAGCTACCAGGCAGTAGGTGCGATCGGGCCCTGCGGCGCGATAGACGGCGCGTCCGACGCCCGCGTCATCGACCTCCCAGACCGGCCGGTCGAACGTCCACCCTTCGCGGGTCACCCGGCGCAGAAGGTTTCGAAGAAACGACAGGCGTGTCGGGTGTGCGCTTCCCATCCGCGTCAGACGCATCACCTGTGACGGCGGACGGTGGAAGGCGGCGGCCTCGGGCATTGGGTTCAGGGAAGCACAATCCATGGTATCCTCGCGGGTCGTAGGTCCATGGCGCGGGCGGTTTTGGCTCGCCCGCGCCCTTTGAGGTATGATCAGGCTTTCTTGCCCAGCATCAAAGTGATCCGCAGTGCGTCCCAGAGCGAGGGCAGCAGCACCAGCGACACCGGCGCGGCGGTGACGACGATGAAGCTCTGCAACTTGCCGATGCCGCCCGACCCGGTCGAGATCAGGATCAGCGCCATGACGCCCATTGCCAGTCCCCAGAAGGCGCGCAGCGCGGGCGAGGGATTGTCGTCGGACATCGAGGTGGCGATCACGAAGCTCATGGAGTCGCTGGTGGTGGCCACGAAGATCATCGTCAGCACCAGGAAGAGCAGCGACAGCAGGAAGCCCATGGGCAGCGCCTGCGTCGTGGCCAGCAGGCCGGCGGGCAGGTTGAAGCCCTCGAACGGGCCGGAGATGACACCCGGATTCATCTGTTCCAGCGCGATGCCGGTGCCGCCGATGATGGTGAACCAGAAGTTGGTCACGATGGGCGCGACGATGGCCAGCATCAGGATGATCGAGCGGATCGAGCGGCCGCGGCTGACGCGGGCGATGAAGATCGCCATGAGCGGCCCGTAACCCAGGAACCAGCCCCAGAAGAACACCGTCCACCAGCCCAGCCAGCCCGGCGCGCCGAAGAGACCCGCGTCGCCGCGATACATCGCCATGTCGAAGAAGTTCGAAAGATACACGCCCATGCCGCCGGCAAAGCCGTCGAAGATGAAAAAGGTCGGCCCCGCGATCAACATGAAGGCCAGCAGGACGAAGGCGAGGATCACGTTGATCTTGGACAGCAGCTGGATGCCCTTGGACAGGCCCGAGATCGCCGAGACGGTGTAGACGCCGGCCAGCGCCAGGATCACCACGGTCTGGGTGGCAAACGTGTCGGGGATGCCGAAGAGCGCGTTGAGGCCGTAGGACATCTGCAGGCCCAGGAAACCGATGGGGCCGACGGTGCCCGCGACCACCGCGATGATGCAGGAGGCATCCGCGATCAGGCCGATGGGGCCGTTGATGGCGCGGTCGCCGAACAGCGGGTAGAGCAGCGTGCGCGGCGCCAGCGGCAGGCCCTTGTCATAGTGGTAGTGCATCAGCATGACCGTGGTCAGCGCGCCGAGGATCGCCCAGGCGAGGAAACCCCAGTGCAGGAAGCTCTGCCCCAGCGCGGCGTAGGCCTGCGCCTTGCTGTCGCCGCTGAGGTCGCCGAAGAGCGGCGGCGTGGAGAGGTAATGCGCGATGGGCTCGCCCGCCGCCCAGAACACTCCGCCGCCCGCGAGCAGCGTGCACATGATCATCGAGCCCCACTGGAACACGGTGAATTCCGGCTTGGCCAGGTTGCCGAGCTTTACCGCGCCGCCCGGCAGCACGCAGAGAACGAGCCCGATGAGGAAGGTGCCCAGCAGCAGGATCTGCCAGTAGAGGCCGAAATACGTGGCGGCAAAGTCGAAGCCCCAGTCGACCATCGACGACAGCAGGTCGATGTCGAACAGCGCCAGGGCGCAGAACAGCAGGATGAACCCGCCGGTGATGGCGAACAGGGGCTTGTCGACCTGTCCGAAAGTGGCCGAAAGGCCGCCGGTTTCCGTTGTCTCGCTCATGGATTGTCCTCCCCAATGCGAATGATCCAAGGCCCCCCACTCCCGGGGGCCGCTACTCTGCGGCGCGCGACTGCCCGCCGGCCGACGCGTCTGCCGCGCCGAAACTCGTCTCGAAAAAGCGCAGCCAGTTGCCGCCCATCACCGCATCCACATCCGCCTGCCCCATGCCGGTGGTGCGCAGGCCCTCCTTGATGCGGCCGAAATCGCGGTTGTCGTGGAACCAATCGGGCATCGGCGGGAAGCCGGGCGCCGAGGCGCTGCCCTCGCCGAAGTCGATGCGCTTGGTCCAGCGGCCAACGCGCATCCACTCCACGATGCTGTCGGGCTGGTCCTGGCAGAGATCGGTGCCGATGCCGACATGGCCAATGCCCATCAGGTCGGCGGTGCGCGCGATCATGTCGCAATAGCTCTGCAGGGTGCAGTCGCTGCCGCCCTTGAGGTGATGCGGATAGACCGAGAAGCCCAGCATCCCGCCGCTCTCGCCCAAAGCGCGCAGCACGGTGTCGGACTTGTTGCGCAACGCCTTGTGCCAGCTTGCGGCGTTGGCATGCGTGATGGCGATGGGGCGGGTCGAATGTTCGATCGCCTCCAGCGTCGAGCGCTCGCCGGAATGGCTCATGTCCACCACCAGCCCGACGCGGTTCATCTCGGCCACCACCTCGCGGCCCATGCGGGTGAGCCCGGAATCCTCGTCCTCATAGCAGCCCGTCGCCAGCAGCGACTGGTTGTTGTAGGTCAGCTGCATGAAGCGCAGGCCCAGCGTGTGCAGGATCTCGACCAGGCCGATATCGTCCTCCATGCAGGACGGGTTCTGCGAGCCGAAGAAGATCGCCGTGCGCCCGGTTTCACGCGCGCTGCGGATGTCCTCGGCGGTACGGCCCTGGAAGATCAGGTCGGGGAAGCGCTCGAACCAGCGGTTCCAGCGCTCGATGTTCAGCACCGTCTCGCGGAAGGTCTCGTGATAGGCGATGGTGACGTGGACGGCGTCGACGCCGCCCTCGCGCATCTGGCGAAAGACCTTCTCGGACCAGTTGGCGTATTGCAGCCCGTCGATGACAGGATCTTGCAGCGCGCTCATTCCGGCGCTCCCGCCGCGACATAGGCGGTCTTGACCGTGGTGTAGAACTCGGCGGCGTAGCGGCCCTGCTCGCGCGGGCCAAAGGACGACGCGCCGCGGCCGCCGAAGGGCACGTGGTAATCGGTGCCGGCGGTGGGCAGGTTCGCCATGACGCAGCCGGCGCGCATGTTGGCGCGGAAATGGGCGGCGCGGGACAGGCTTTTCGTCATGATGCCGCCCGTGAGGCCGAACGGGCTGTCATTGGCGATGGAAAGCGCCTCGCCGTAGCTGCCCGCCTTGATGACACAGGTGATGGGGGCGAACATTTCCTCGCGGTTTATCGCCATGTCGTTGCGCGTGCCGGCAAAGACGGCGGGCGCCATGTAGTAGCCCTCGGTCGCCCGCTCGAGCCGGGTGCCGCCGCAGACCAGTTCCGCGCCCTCGGCCTTGCCGATTTGGATGTAGTCGAGGTTCTGCTTGAGCTGCCCCTCGGAGACGACGGGGCCGATCTGGGTGCCCTCTTCCAGCGCGTGGCCGACCTTTAGCGCCTGCGCGGCCTTGGCCAGTTTCTCGACGAAGGCGTCATGCACGGCCTCGTGCACGATCAGGCGCGAAGCGGCGGTGCATTTCTGGCCTGTGCCGCCGAAGGCCGCGTTTGCGGCGTGCGCCACGGCAAGGTCGAGATCGGCATCGTCCATGATGAGGAACGGGTTCTTGGAGCCCATTTCCAGCTGGACCTTGGTCATGTTCTGGATGGCCGTGGCGGCGATGCCGCGACCCACCGGGACCGAGCCGGTGAAGCTGATGGCGTCGACGTTCGGGCTTTCGACCAGCCGCTGACCGATGGCGCGGCCCGAGCCGGTCACGAGGTTGAACAGCCCCGCGGGAATGTCCTGCCGCGCGATGATCTCGGTCAGAGCGACGGCGCTGGCGGGGGTGACGTTGGCGGGTTTCCAGATCACGGCGTTGCCGAAGGCGAGCGCCGGGGCAATCTTCCACGCCGGCGTGGCGATGGGGAAGTTCCACGGCGAGATGATGGCGACGACGCCGATAGGTTCGCGCCGCACGTCGATCTCTATGCCGGGACGGACGCTTTCGGCCAGATCGCCCTGGTTGCGCAGGCATTCACCGGCGTAATAGGTAAAGAACTGCCCGGCGCGATAAACCTCGCCTTTGCCTTCGGCCAGCGGCTTGCCTTCCTCGCGCGACACGATCCGTCCGATTTCCTCGGCGCGGGCCATCAACTCGGTACCGATCGCCATCAGCACATCGTGGCGCTTCTGGATGCCCGCGGCCCACCAGGCCTTCTGTGCCTTGCCCGCGGCGGCCAGCGCGGCGTCCAACTGATCCGCGCTGGCCTGAGCATAGCTGCCAATCAGATCCGACACGTCCGAAGGGTTCTGGTTTTCGATCTCGCTTGCGCCGGCTTCCCAGCGACCATCGATTAAGAGTCCGGTTTGCATAGCTCATCCTCGTTTTGCTTGACATCGGTCTTAAACGAAGAGATGTGTTTCAGGCTATCTTGAAAATCTGAATATAATTTCAGGAAAACTGAAATGGCAATTAAGCTCGAAATGCTGCGCACCTTTCGGATCGTTGCCGAGCAAGGATCGCTCACTGCGGCCTCCTCGCTGCTCGCCCGGACACCCTCGGCCGTGTCGATGACGCTCGCGCAACTGGAAGCCCACATCGGCGCACCACTCTTCGAAACCGACCGCAAGAACCGGCTGACGCCGCTGGGCCAACTCGTGCTCGAGGAAAGCAGCCGCGCCACGGACGCTTTCACGCGCAGCGTCGAGGCTATCGGACGGCATGCGATCTCGACGGCGGGTACCGTCCGAATCGCCGCGGTGCCATCGGCGACCATCACCGTTCTGCCAGGGGTCATCGCCGCGTTCCGCCGCATCCGACCGGACGTGAGGCTCGAAATCAGCGACGTGGACACTGCGGCGGTACGCCGACGGGTCAAGCTCGACGCTGCCGATATCGGCATCCTCTCCGCGGCGACCGGCGATGCCGCGGACGGCAACGTCATCCTGCAGGACGACCTCGGCATTGTCTGCCGGAGGGATGGCCCGATCTCGCGTTCTGCCGCAGAAACTCAGGTGATCTCGTGGACCCTGCTCGAGCGGGAACCGATGATCGCGAACCCGCTCTGCCACCTTGTCGCCCATTCCTGCGTGCCGCGATTGCTGGAGGCCTGCAATCTGGAGGCCCGCAACACGACCGCGTTGCTGTCCTTCGTGCGCGCCGGCCTCGGAGCCACGGTTCTGCCGCGCGGCGCCGTGCAATACCAACCCGACGAACTGGCCTTTCTGATGCCTGCGGATCCGACGACCCAACGACAACTGCGAAAAATCCGTTCAGAGGATCGCCACTTGGGTCCTGCGGCTGAGGCATTCTGGGGTTCACTTTAGGCAGGACGACGCCGAGGAAGACGACCGCTCGATCCGCTGCCTCGAACACCGCCGGATCGTGATCCCTCATGGAGATGCCGTAGGCGGTGCCGTCAATGTGTTTCGACCGGAAGGTGCCGCCGACCGCGCGTTACGCGCGGGACTGCAATAGACGCACCGCACGGTCATGTCAGCTTTAGATTTCGGAAGATGATTGGTTCGCTCTTGCAGCGGATGACCACTTCCCGTCCTTCCTTTGCATTGTCGCAACCGCCCCACAGGAGACATCCATCAGTCAATAGATCAGTGCCGTGCAGCTTCCCCAGACCGGCCATTCGTCCCCACTGTGGCTTTGGTCGATTTCATCGTCGGTCATCGGACGAAGTTGATCGTCTGCCCCACCCAAGTTTGAACAGCAATTGCGCGATCTATCCATCATTTCCGATGGTCCGGTAGACCGAGTTCAGCCCACATCCAGCCGAAGTCATATTCGCCAATCGCGGCATCATCAGGTTGCCCTCCTGCGCCAAGGCGGCAAGTCTCAATTACGTCAGCCCCTCGCAGGGCGTCCGACTGACACGTGCCTGTTAGTGCCCCTCATAAGCTGTACCGCGCGGCGCGGGGTCTTTTGAGCTTTGACACCGCTGGACTAAAGATCTCGAAGCGCTTCGACCGCCCCCCGTTCTGATCTGGCAGCGGCGCTCAGCACCGCTATCAGCACAGATACGGTGATGATCGCAGCGACCAGAGCGAGATAGGCCCATGGGACGACGAGCGCCTCGGGCGGTGGATCGAAGACCCCGGTCAAGAGCTTCACCATCATCTGTGCCGTGACGATGCCCGACACCGCACCGAGGATCAGCCCGCCG
>JBAVQZ010000014.1:0-1699 GCA_049694515.1 Paracoccaceae bacterium
AAGAACCAGTCGGACAGGCGGTTGAGATATTTCACCGCAGCCGGGTTGGCGGATTCCATCGTCGCCAGTTCCACGCTCAGCCGCTCGGCCCGGCGCGACACGGTGCGGCACAGATGCAGATGCGCCGCCAGCGGCGAGCCGCCGGGCAGGATGAAGCTTCGTAGCGGCTCCAGCCGCTTGTTCATCGCGTCGATCTCGGTTTCCAGCCGCGCGACCTGCCCCTCGCTGACGCGAAGAACGGGATGGCCTGCATCCGCGTCCTTTTCCATGTCCGGGCGGCAGAGGTCGGCGCCGAGATCGAACAGGTCGTTCTGGATGCGGGCGAGTGCTGCGTCGGTCTCTCCTTCGGCGTGAAGCCGGGCAAGGCCGACCGTCGCATTGGCCTCGTCCACCGTGCCATAGGCGGTGACGCGCATCGAATGCTTGGCGACCCGTGTGCCGTTGCCCAATGCGGTTTCGCCGTGATCCCCGGTCTTGGTGTAGATCCTGTTCAGAACGACCATTGCTCAGCCCCCCATGCGGCGGAAGAATACATAGACGAGGATCAGCACGACCGCGATGGCCTGGGCGATGATGCGGTAGCGCATGATCCGGTTCGCGTGCTTGCGGTTGAACTCGCCGCCCTTGGCGAAACCGCCGATGCCGACCATCAGGATGGCAAGCACGACAAGGCAGGCGATGGCGACGACGATGAAAAGCGGATCGTGCAGCATGATTCTGTCCTTTCCCTTGGCCCGGACATAGCCGCCCGGCGCCGAAAAGCGAATGGGTGGATGAAAGTTTTCAACCCTTCGACAGCACCCGGTCCAGCGCCCGCGTCGAAAGGGCGCGGCGCAGCAGGCCGCTGAAATAGGTGGGCGTCGTGACATAATAGCGCGGCCGGGGGCGGGGCGATTCAAGCGCAAGGATCAGTTTCTTCGTAACGGCGGCGGCGGGCAGTTCGAAACCGTCGTTTCCGCCTTCATAGAGCCGTTTCAGCAGCGTCGCCCGGTATTGATCGGCGCGGGCGGAGGCCTTCCAGTCCACCCATTTCTCGAAATGCGGGATCGAGTTCAGGCGGATTTTCGACGTGATCGGGCCGGGCTCGATCAGGATCACGTCGACGGGTGTGTCACGCATCTCCAGCCGCAGCGTGTCGGTCAGACCCTCCATCGCGAATTTCGTGGCGACATAGGCGCCGCGCCATTTCAGCCCGACCAGCCCCAGTACCGATGAGTTGTTGACGATGCGCCCGTGCCCCTGCGCGCGCATCACCGGAATCACCCGGCGGGTCAGTTCATGCGGGCCGAAAAGGTTGGTCTCGAAAATCTCCTGCAACGCGCCGCGCGGCAGATCCTCGACCGCGCCGGGACAGGCGAAGGCGCCGTTGTTGAACAACGCGTCCAGCGTGCCGCCGGTGCGGGTCAGCGCCTCGTCCAGCGCGGCGGCGATGCTGGCGTCGTCGGTCTGGTCGAGGGGGAAGCTTTCCAGGCCCTCGCCGCGCAGGCGTTCGCAGTCCTCCGCCTTGCGACAGGTCGCGAAGACCCGCCAGCCGCGCGCGGCCAGCCCGTGGGCGGCGTCATATCCGATGCCCGAGGAACACCCGGTGATGAGGATGGATCGTTGTGCCATATGCCTGCCTGCCCGCTGCGCGCTGCGCGGACGCTACGGCATCGGCGGCGGGGGCACAATCCGGTGCCCTGATCGCGCGGTCCGCATG
>JBAVQZ010000015.1:0-3270 GCA_049694515.1 Paracoccaceae bacterium
ACATGGGCCAGGTCGCGCCGGGGGTCTGGCGCTCCAATCAGCCTTCGGCCCGGCGGCTGAGGCGATATGCGCGCATGGGCATCCGCTCGATCATCTCGCTGCGCGGCGACGGTATGCCCAGCTATCACCTGTTCGAGGCCGAGGCGTGCAAGAAGCTGGGGATCGACCTGCATTTCGCGTCGATCCGCGCCCGTGCGCCGACCCGGCGGGAGAAGCTGTTGCATCTGCTCGACCTGTTCGAGACCGTCGAGAAGCCGTTTCTGGTGCATTGCAAATCCGGGGCGGATCGCGCCGGGCTGGCCTCCGCGCTCTACCTCATGCATGTCGAGGGCCGCCCGGTAGAGGAGGCCAAGAAAGAGCTCAGCTTGCGCTACCTTCACCTCAAGAACGACAGCACCGGCATTCTGGACTATTTCCTCGACGCCTATGCCGCCGACAATGCTGAAACGCCGATGCCGATCCGTCGCTGGATCGAAACCCGATACGACCGCAAGGCGCTCAAGACTGCCTTCCGCAAGGGCGAGCGACCGGGGAAGATAGATGGCTGATCAGGACGCCACCCCGCAGGAGCCGCCCGGCCCGCTGGTGCGCTGGCTCTGGCGCGGATACCTCAAGCGCCATGTGCCTGTAATGCTCGTCGCGCTGGTGCTGATGACCATCGAGGGCAGCATGGCGGGTGTGCTCAGCTACACCGTCAAGCCGATGTTCGACGAGGTATTCGTCGCCGGCAATCGCGGCGCCATCGCACTGATCGCCGGGGCCATTTTCGTGGTGTTCCTGGCCCGCGCGCTGGCAGGGTTCGGCCAACGGGTCCTGATGACCCGCGTCGGCCAGAAAGTCACCGCCACCCTTCAGGCCGATCTGGTCGGCCACCTGCTGACGCTCGACAGCCTTTGGTTCCAATCCACGCCGCCGGGAAACCTGATTGAACGGGTGCGCGGCGACACCCAGGCGGCGGCCAATATCTGGTCGACCGTTCTGGCCGCTGCGGGGCGAGATGTGATCGCCACCTGCTCGCTCTTCGCGGTGGCGTTGTCCATCGACTGGCTGTGGACGCTGATCGCGGTGGCGGGCGTGCCGCTTCTGGTGCTGCCGATCATGGCGCTTCAGCGTTGGGTGCGAAAGACCACCCGCGCCGCACGCAACGCCGCCGCCACGATCGCCATCCGGCTGGACGAGATCTTTCATGGCGTCACCACGATCAAGCTCAACCGGATGGAGGCACGGGAAAGCCGCCGCTTCGCGGACACGCTGGACGGCTTCGTCAGCGCGCAGGTCCGTTCGGTCGCCGGGCAGGCCGGCATCCCCGCGATGATGGACATCGTGGCGGGCATCGGCTTTCTGGGCGTGCTCAGCTATGGCGGGCTGCAAATCATCGACGGGCAGAAGACCGTGGGCGAGTTCATGAGCTTCTTCACTGCCATGGCGCTGGTGTTCGAGCCGCTGCGCCGCATCGGCAATGTCTCGGGCGCCTGGCAGGCGGCGCTGGCCAGCCTCGAGCGCCTTCACGCGGTGTTCGACGTGCGGCCCACGATCCTGTCGCCCGCGCGGCCTCGCAGTCTCGACCGCCCGCCGCAGCAGGCCGACATCGTGCTCGAGGATATCCACCTGACCTTTGACGAAACCCCGGTGCTGAACGGTCTGAGGCTGACCGCGAAGGCCGGGCAGGCCACGGCACTGGTCGGCGCGTCGGGTGCGGGCAAAAGTACCGTGTTCAACCTGATAACCCGCCTGATCGAGCCGCAGTCGGGCCAGATCACCATCGGCGGCACCCCGATCGAACAGATGGCCCTGCACGAGCTGCGCGACCTCTTTTCGGTGGTCAGCCAGGACGCGCTGCTGTTCGACGAGACAATCCGCGACAACATCCTGCTGGGCCGCACCGATGTCAGCGAAACCCGCCTGCACGAGGTGCTGGAGGCCGCCCATGTGGCCGATTTCCTGCCGATGCTGCATCGCGGACTCGACAGCCCGGCCGGGCCGCGCGGCTCCAACCTTTCGGGCGGGCAGAGGCAGCGGGTGGCCATCGCCCGCGCCATCCTGCGAGACGCGCCTATCCTGCTGCTGGACGAGGCGACCTCGGCGCTGGACGCGAAATCGGAAAAGGTGGTGCAGGAGGCGCTGGAACGCCTCAGCGTCGGGCGCACCACGCTGGTCATCGCCCACCGCCTTGCCACGGTGCGCGATGCCGACCGCATCCTGGTGATGGACAAGGGCCGCGTCGTCGAGGAGGGTACCCACGACACGCTTATCGACAGCGGCGGCGTCTATTCCGGCCTCTACAGGCTGCAATTCGCCTCGGAAAACTGACGCCTGCGCCCTATATGCGGCACAAGGACGAAAGGAGGCAGCAATGAGCGGCGAACAGGCCCCGGACAGAACCATTTTCGAGATCACCGGCAGCGCGCGGGTGGATTTCCTGCAGAACATCGTCACCAACAATCTCAGCGATATGGCCGGACGGCTGGTCTATGCCGCGTTGCTGACCCCGCAGGGCAAGTATCTGGCCGATTTCTTCCTGACCGCGCGGGACGACGCGATCCTGCTGGACGCAAAGACCGAACTGGCCGAGGCGCTGGCGCGACGGCTGGCGATGTACAAGCTGCGTGCCGACGTGACGATCACGCCGAGCGGCCTGCACGTGCTGCGTGGCCTTGGCGAGGCGCCGGAGGGCGCGCTGGCCGACCCGCGGCATCCGGCGCTGGGCTGGCGGCTTTACACGGACGCGCCCGGCGCCGCGCCGCGGATCGACTGGGACGCGATCCGGGTGGCGCATTGCATCCCGGAAACGGGGATAGAGCTTATCCCGGAGGAGACCTTCATCCTGGAGGCCGGGTTCGACCGGCTGCACGGCGTCGATCACCGCAAGGGTTGCTATGTCGGGCAGGAGGTCACGGCGCGGATGAAACACAAGACGGAACTGCGCAAGGGGCTCGTAACCGTTGCCGTCACCGGCACGGCCCCCGTGGGCGCCGAAGTTGTGGCGGGCGGGAAACCCGTGGGCCGGCTTTACACACAGGCCGACGGGAAAGGCATCGCCTATCTGCGCTTCGACCGGGCCCGCGAACCGATGACGGCCGGCGACGCGACCGTGACATGGGATGCCTGACCGCCCTACCGACCGGATCGCCAGCCTTCTGGGGGCGCCCGTCACCGAAATCGAGCAGATGTCCGGGGGCGACCTGTCGCAGGTGCTGGCTGTCACGCTGGCCGATGGCCGCAGGGCGGTCGCCAAGACCGGCCCGCTGGTCGCGGCCGAGGCGCATATGC
>JBAVQZ010000016.1:0-4921 GCA_049694515.1 Paracoccaceae bacterium
GACGAGAAACCCACCGGCAGCAAGGACCCCTTCGCCCTGCGCCGCGCCGCGCTGGGGGTGATCCGGCTGGTGCTGGGGAATGGGTTGCGGATTGCGTTCACGTTATCCTTCGCTAAGGCGGTTGCAGTTCATCATCTCAAAGAGCAACTTCTCGCGGAATCTAAAAATAAACTTGCTCTGAATGAGCTTGATCGGATTGAACTGATCCACGCTGCAGGTGAATTAAGTTCGGACGAAGCGATTTCCGCTATGGAAAAAGTGAGTGGGGGCCAGCGCATTCCCTTCTCAGACATTGAGGCAGTTGCTTCCGACCTCCTCGCCTTCTTCCACGACCGTCTCAAGGTGCACCTCCGCGACGAAGGCATCCGGCATGACGTAATCGACGCCTGCCTTGCCATGCCGGGCAATGACGACCTGACCCTGCTGGTCAAGCGGGCCGAGGCGCTGTCGGCCTTCCTGAAAACCGAGGACGGCGAGAACCTGTTGCAGGGCTTCAAGCGGGCCAACAACATCCTGCTCCAGGCCGAAGAGAAGGACGGCGTCGAATACCGCTTCGGCGCCGATCCGAAATTCGCCGAAGGCCCCGAGGAAAAGCACCTTTTCGCCGCGCTCGACTCCGCCGACAAGGTGATCGGCCCGGCGATGGAGGCCGAGGGCTTCTCGATCGCGATGGGCGCGATGGCCGATCTGCGCGCCCCGATCGACGCCTTCTTCGAGGCCGTGCAGGTCAACGCCGAGAACCAGGTGCTGCGCCGCAATCGCCTGAATCTTCTGCATCGCATCCGCGAAACCTGCCTTGCGGTGGCCGATCTGACGAAAATCGAAGGCTAGGCCGCGACTGAACGCCATCCTTGCGATGTGTCAGGATCGGCGTATCCTGCATGTGCGAACAGGAGGCGCTGCGGTGCAGAAACACGCGGATTTCATTGATTTCACGGTCATCACGCCGACGGCGGATATCGTGGCGACGCGGCATGGCGGGCGGGCGAAATGCCTGCAGCGGCTGATCCGACTGGGCATGCCCGTGCCGCTGACCGTGGCGCTGTCCTTCGATACGGTGCATCGCATCGCGTCGGGACAAATGCCCGACAAGGCCGCGATCCTGTCGGTGTTCGGCGACGCGCCGCTGGTGTCGGTGCGCCCCAGTTCCGAGGACCCGGATTGGGGCGGGCCGGGCGCGGTGCTGAACATCGGCATGAACGATGCGCGCCACGCCGCCCTTTGCGAAACGCTGGGGACGCGGGCGGCGAACGCGCTTTACCTTCGGTTCATCCAGGCCTTCGCCATCCATGTCGCGCGGCTGGATCCGGACATGTTCGAGGAGGCGGAGGCGACGGAAGCGGCGCTGCGATCGGCCCTGCTGGCCTATGAGGAAGAGACGGACGAGCCTTTCCCGCAGGACCCGGCGCAACAGCTGGGCGAAGTGCTGCGCTCCATGGCGCGGGCCTGGGAGGGGACGACCGCCCGCCTGTTGCGCCAGGCCAAGGGCGCGCCGGCCGAGGCGGGGCTGGGCCTTGTCGTGCAGGAAATGGCGCTGGGGCTGGGCCCCGAAGAAAGCGGCGCAGGCGTCATTCAGTTCGTCAATTCGACAACGGGAATGAGGCAGATCACCGGCCGCTACCTGAGCCAGAGCCAGGGGCGCGCGGCGCTCAAGGACGGCGCGGGGGTGCTGTATCTGACAAGGGACCCGCGCGGCCTGTCGCTGGAGGAGCACTGCCCCGAAATCTTCTCCAGGCTGACCGAATGGGGCACGGCCTGCCGGCAGCGCCTGCGCGAGGAGATGGCAATCGAGTTCACCATCGAGGCCGGCGCGCTCAAGGTGCTGGACGCCGTGCGCGTTGCGCGCTCGTCGCGCGCCGCCGTCAGGATAGCGGTGGCGCTGGCCGGCGAGTCGATCATCCCGCGCCAGGAGGCCGTTGCGCGCATCGCGCCGCGGGCACTGACCGAATTGCTTCACAGTCAGGTCGATCCCGAAGGAGGGCGCGACTGCATGGCCAGCGGCATCGCCGCCAGCCCAGGCGCGGCAACCGGGAGGATCGTGTTCACCTCTGCTGCCGCGCAGGCCAGCGCGTCGCGGGGTGAGCCCTGCATCCTCGTCCGCCGCGAGACCACGCCCGAGGATGTGCGCGGGATGCACGCGGCCTCGGCCGTCCTGACCGAGCGCGGCGGCATGACCAGCCACGCCGCCGTGATCGCGCGCGGGCTGGGCCTTCCCTGTGTCGTCGGTGTCTCGGGCATGGTTTTGAACCGGCGCGACAAGACGCTGAAGAGCTCGGACGGGCGGGTGTTCCACGAAGGAGACGTCATCACCGTGGACGGCAGTTCCGGCGAGGCGCTTGTGGGCGCCGTGCGGATGCTGGGCCCGGCGCTGGACGACGCGTTCCGCGCCCTGCTGGGGTGGGCCGAGGAGATCTGCGACATCGGCATCCGCGCCAACGCCGACACGCCGGCCGACGCGCAGACCGCGCGCGATTTCGGCGCCGACGGCATCGGGCTGTGCCGCACCGAGCACATGTTCTTCGAGGAGGACCGGCTGACGGTGATGCGCGAGATGATCTTCGCCAATTCGCCCGAGGACCGCCGCGCCGCGCTTGAGCAGCTTCTGCCGATGCAACGGGTGGATTTCATCCGCCTGTTCGACATCATGCAGGGGCTGCCGGTCTGCATCCGCCTGTTCGACCCGCCGCTGCACGAGTTTCTGCCGCACAGCCGCGACGGCATCCGCGATCTGGCCGAAGCGCTGGACCTGCCGCTGTCCGACGTGACCCGCCGGGTCGAGGCGCTGAGCGAGTTCAACCCGATGCTGGGGATGCGCGGCGTGCGGCTGGGCATCACCGTGCCGGAAATCTACGACATGCAGGCCCGTGCCATATTCGAGGCGACGGTCGAGGCCAGCCATAGGGGCGATCCGGTCGTGCCCGAGATCATGATCCCGCTGGTCTCGGCCAAGCGCGAGGTCGAACTGGTAAAGACGCGCGTGGATGCCGTGGCCGCCGCCGTCCGGGTCGAGCGCGGGGTCGATTTCACCTATCGACTGGGCGTGATGGTCGAAACCCCGCGCGCGGCGCTGAGGGCAGGAGAGATTGCGCAACATTCGGCCTTCCTGAGCTTCGGCACCAACGACCTTACGCAGATGACCTATGGTCTGAGCCGTGACGATGCGGGCCGTTTCATGGGGTCGTATGTCAAACAAGGGGTGTTTCCCGAGGATCCATTCCACACGCTGGACGAGGACGGGGTGGGCGAGCTTCTGTTGATCGGCGCCGAGCGCGGCCGCGCCGAGCGTCCCGATGTGGTGGTTTCCGTCTGCGGAGAGCACGGCGGGAATACCGAATCGATTGCATTCTTCCGCAAGGCCGGGTTTGACTATGTTTCATGCTCACCGTTCCGTGTGCCGGTGGCTCGGCTGGCGGCCGCTCATTTGGCGCTGGCGGATGCCGGGCTGGCGCAGGTTCGGAAAGAGGCATAAAAATCAAGGGAATAGCGCGACTTTTCGCGTAAATTCCCGGCAAGAGGCAGCAGCGCGAGCAGTCCCGGCGGCGGCTCGGCCTGTTGCGTTGTTGCCACAAGGGTAGACGTTTCTTGCCGTTTCCTCTATGCGATGCCCCGCAGTGGCCGTTTTCGGTCGCGCTACCTTGGGGGTAATCATGTCTTTTCGGCTTGGAACGGCGTTCGCCGCCGTGATGGCGATTTTTGTTGCCTGGGCTGCGTTGGCCGATGTAACGGTTTCCAGCTCGACCGACCCGACCGCCGCGCTGGATGGCCGCCTGACAGAGCTTCTGGGCGCCGAGAAATCAGCCCTGAGCGCGATGGGCGACAGCCGTCTTGAGCGTCTCGTGGCGCCGGTGCAGCCCGTGCAGGACGGCACGGGGAAGGTGCCGGACATCAGATACGATCCGGAGTGGCTTGCCAGCCAGCCCGATGCGACGGGCGGCGCACAGTTCAAGTGCCTGTCCGAGGCTCTGTATTTCGAGGCGCGTGGCGAGAACGTGAAAGGCCAGTTCGCGGTGGCCGAGGTGATCATGAACCGCGTCGCATCGCCGAATTTTCCCGACAGCGTCTGCGACGTGATCCATCAGGGCACCGGCCGCCGCTATCAGTGCCAGTTCACCTATACCTGCGACGGCAACAAGGAAGTGATCGCCGAGAAGGACGCCTATGACCGCGTGTCAAAGGTTGCCCGGCTGATGCTGGACGGTGCGCCGCGAAATCTGACCGGCGGGGCCACATATTACCACACCCGCGCGGTCAATCCGCGATGGTCCCGCGTGTTCCTTCGCACTGCCGCGATCGGGCGGCACCTGTTCTATCGCAAGCCAACGCGCCTGACCAGCAACTGACCCGCCTGTCGTTTGCGGGGGCGGGGGCGACGTTCCGGGCATTGCGGTCCGGGCGCGGTGATGCAGACTGCGCCCGAAACGCCCCAACGCCGGAGCCCGCAATGACCGACGACATCAAGCTCGCCTTCGCGCATCCGTCCGACCGCGCCGAGGCGATGCAGGACGCGGCGGACCCGCGCGACCGCATATCGCTGCGCGACCATGTGGTCGAGGTGGAGATCGGCGCCTTCCAGGCCGAGCGCGGAGCGACGCAGCGGGTGCGCTTCAACGTGGTCGTCGAACTGCGTCCGAGCCCCACGCCACTGGATGACGACGTCGACCGGGTATTGTCATATGACACGATCACCGAGGCTATTGCGCTGGAGCTTTCCTCGGAACGTCTCAACCTGCTGGAAACCCTGGCCGAGCGGATCGCGCAGCGCCTGCTGGCCGAACCGCAGCCGATGCGGGTCTTCGTGCGCATCGAAAAGCTCGACCGCGGCCCCGGCGCCCTGGGGGTCGAGATCGTCCGCAGCCGTAAGCCCGATGGGCCGCGCGGCGCCGGCCACGAGGGGCTGCTCATGCATCCCGTCGTCCTGTTC
>JBAVQZ010000017.1:0-2222 GCA_049694515.1 Paracoccaceae bacterium
CACCGTGCTGGCCCAGATGCTGCCGGCCCGCCTGGCCGTATTCATGGCCGAGTCGTCGGGACTGTCCGGCAACCTCGCCGACCAGCCGGACAGCGCCCTGCGCGCGCTGGCCGACACGCTGGCCGACTGGCGCCTTATCCCCACCGGCTCCGAGGGCTACCGCACCGCCGAGGTCACGCTCGGCGGCGTCGATACCGCGGGGCTGTCGTCGAAAACCATGGAGAGCCGAACCGTGCCGGGACTCTACTTCATCGGGGAGGTGGTGGACGTCACCGGCTGGCTCGGCGGTTACAATTTCCAATGGGCCTGGTCCTCGGGCCACGCCGCGGGTCGCGCCATTGCCGCGCGCTGCGGAACGTCCGGTTGACCCCCGGGCGGGGCGAACGCGCCCAGGTTTCTTTTCCGTCGCAATATCCCCGCCGGAGGCAAGAAATGGCCGCGCAGCGGCATGGACTTTCCGCCCGCCACGCCCGATAGTCCGGCCAAAGCGAAGGGGCAGCAGGGCCATGAAAATCGTCACATTCAACATCAACGGCATCAAGGCGCGGCATCAGGCGCTGATCGACTGGCTGGACGAGGCGCAGCCCGATGTCGCGTTGCTGCAAGAGATCAAGTCGGTCGACGAGAATTTCCCGCATGAGCCATTCGAGGAGCGCGGCTACAACGTCGCGACGCACGGCCAGAAAGGCTTCAACGGGGTTGCGATCCTGTCGAAATTCCCGCTCGAGGACGTGACCCGCGGCCTGCCCGGCGACGCGGATGACGAACAGGCCCGCTGGATCGAGGCGACCGTGGTGGGCCGCAGCGCGCTGCGGCTCTGCGCGCTCTACCTGCCCAACGGCAACCCGGCGCCGGGGCCGAAATACGACTACAAGCTGTCCTGGATGGCGCGGCTGAAAGCCCGTGCCGAGGCGCTGCTGAAGACCGAGGAACCCGCGCTGATGGCGGGCGATTACAACGTCATCCCGCAGGACGAGGACGCCGCCCGCCCCGAGGCCTGGCGCGAGGACGCGCTTGCCCTCCCCGAAAGCCGCGCGGCCTTCCGCCGGATCGGCAACCTGGGCTTCACCGACGCCTTCCGCGCCCGCACGCGCGGACCGGGGCATTATTCTTTCTGGGATTACCAGGCCGGGGCGTGGAGCCGCAATGACGGCATCCTGATCGACCATGTGATGCTGACGCCGCAGGCCGCCGACCTGCTTAGCGGCTGCGGCATCGACGCCGATATCCGCGGGCGTGAGAAGCCCTCGGACCACGTGCCGGTCTGGGTGGAACTGGACGCCTGAGGAGCGCGCGATGCCTGACGACAGCCTGATTCACGCCCCGGACGGTGGACTGCCCCGCCTGCTGGAGATCATGCGACGGCTGCGCGATCCCGACACCGGCTGTCCCTGGGATATCGAGCAGGATTTCGCCAGCATCGCCCCCTACACGATCGAGGAGGCCTATGAGGTGGCCGACGCGATCGAGCGCGAGGCCTGGGACGAGCTTGAGGGCGAATTGGGCGACCTGCTGCTGCAGACGGTCTATCATGCGCAGATGGGGCAAGAGGCGGGCCATTTCACATTCGACAGCGTTGCCAACACGATCTCGGACAAGATGGTGGCGCGGCACCCGCATGTCTTCGGCGATGAAAGCCGCGACAAGAGCGCCGCGCAACAGACCCGCGACTGGGAGGCGATCAAGGCCGCCGAACGCGCATCGCAGGCGCAGCGCGGCACGCTGGACGGGGTGGCCCTGGGCCTGCCGGCCCTGACCCGCGCCGTGAAGCTGCAGAAACGCGCGGCGCGCGTCGGCTTCGACTGGCCGCACACCGCCCATGTCATCGACAAGATCGTCGAGGAGGCGCGCGAGTTGGAAGAGGCGCGCGACCACCTGACCGAGGCGGAGGTGAAGGAGGAGTTCGGCGATCTGCTTTTCGTCATTGCCAATCTGGCGCGTCACCTCAAGCTCGACCCGGAAGGGGCGCTGCGTGCGGCAAACGCCAAGTTCACCCGCCGTTTCAACGCCGTGGAGGCCGCGCTTGAAGCGCGCGGCAAACGCCCCGCGGACTCCGATCTTGCCGAGATGGATGCGCTGTGGGACGCGGTCAAGGCGGCGGAAAAGGCTTCACGAAAACCTGAGTGAAAAATTCGGGCATTGACCCGACCAAAAGAGTCGGGTTTAACGGCGCCGAGTGACCGACACCCTGGGAGGTTTCATGACGCCCTTCATCCGATCCG
>JBAVQZ010000018.1:0-3766 GCA_049694515.1 Paracoccaceae bacterium
GTCATGCGGTCGCGGGGCATGACGCCCGCGCCGCCGTGGATGGCAAGACTGAAACCGCGGGACATGGCCGCCTCCAGGATGAAGAAACGTTGGCTTCGTGCTCGGCGGACACCCTTCTGAGCGCCACTTTGCGGCGTTTTATGTGACGCATTGGCATCGTGACGTCAAATCAATGCGAGAGGCCCTGTCAATCCAGTGGCTTAATGATACATTTGCATACAACATATAGCCCTCACATGGGGAACGGAGTGCAGAACATGAACATGCCTGTGAAGGTTGACCCTAAGGGGCCGCTCGTCGCCATTGGCGGCGCGGAGGACAAGACGTCCCGCGCCGACATTCTGCGCCGCGTTTTGTCGCTGTCGAAGAAAGACGCGCCGGTCGTCGGGGTCATCACCACGGCGAGCAGCATTCCCGGCGAGGTATTCGAGGCCTACAGCACCGCCCTCTCCGCGATCGGCGCCGCCGAGGTATTGGACATCCGTATCCGCGAACGCAAGGACGCGGCGTCGGAGGCCTTCGTCGCGATGGTCCGGCGCGCGGACGTGATCTTCATCTCCGGCGGCGACCAGATGCGCCTGACGAACGTGCTTGGCGGGTCGGCGGTGCTGGACACGATCCGCGCACGCCATGCCGAGGGAGCGGTGGTTGCCGGGACCAGCGCCGGCGCAGCCTGCCAGTCGCAGACGATGGTCTATGGTGGGCAGGCCGACGATTCCCTGCACAAGGGCGCGGTGAAGATGACAGCGGGCTTCGGTCTTGTGCAAGGCGTCATCATCGACACGCATTTCCTGGAACGCGGGCGCTTTTCGCGCCTGATGGAGGTCGGCGCCACCAATCCGGAATATCTGGGCCTCGGCATCGGCGAGGACGCGGCGGTCCTGTTCGAAGGGGACGTGATCCGCGCTTTCGGACCGGGCCATGTCATCGTCATTGACAGTTCGCAGATAACCGGGTCGAATGTATTCGATCTCGCAGACGGTGAGGCGGTCAGCGTCCACAACGTCATAATGCACGCGCTGGTCGACGGAGACGCATTCAGCGTGACCGACCGGCGGGTCCTGGGACCGGATGAGCTCAGGACCAGAAGCCTGGAGCATAGGATTGCATATTCTTGAACACCGCGCGCTGCGTGGACCGAACTATTATAGCCGTTACCAAGCCATCTACATGCGGCTCGACATAGAGGAGCTGGAAGACAGACCCAGCGACAAGGTGCCGGGTATCGCCGAAAAGCTCGAAGCCCTGATCCCCAGCATCCACGATCACCGATGCTCGGTCGGCGAACCGGGCGGCTTCCTGCAGCGGGTGCGCAACGGCACCTATGCGGGCCACATGGTCGAGCATGTGGCGATCGAGTTGCAGAATCTGATCGGGTTCTCGGTTGGCTACGGCAAGACCGTCGACAGTTACGAGCCGGGAATCTACAACGTGGTCTACCGTTACCGCGATGAATATACCGGCCTGGCGGCGGGCGAGGCGGCGGTCGAGATCGTTCGCAAGCTCTATCATGGCGAGGACGTGGACCTTGCCCCGATCATCGACCATCTGAAGGAGGTGCGTGACGCCAACGCGCTCGGCCCCTCGACCGGGTCCATCGTCAACGCCGCCAAGGCCCGCAACATTCCATGGTACAACCTGACCGAGGGGACGAGCTACACCCAGCTCGGCCACGGCGTGAAGCAGCGGCGATTTCAGGCGACAGTGACCGATGCCTCGGGAATCATCGGCCACTCGATCGCCGACGACAAGGAATGGACAAAGCAGATCCTCGACGATGCCGGCGTTCCTGTGCCGAAGGGGCAGGTTTGCCATTCGTTCGAGGGCGCGCAGGCAGCAGCCGATTGGATCGGCTGGCCGGTCGTCACCAAGCCTCTCTCGGGCAATCATGGACGCGGCGTGACCACCGACATCGCCAGCATGGAAGACCTGAAATCCGGCTACGAGGCCGCCGTCGCTCGCGCCCGGGACGACTATGCCGGCGTCATCGTCGAAAGCTACATCAAGGGCGAGGATCACCGGATCCTGGTGATCGGCGGCAAGCTGGTCGCCGCCGCGCGCCGCCGCCCGGCCCATGTGACCGGCGACGGCAAGAAAACGATCCAGCAGTTGATCGACGTCGAGAACGCGGATCCGCGCCGCGGGGTCGGTCACGAGAATCTGCTCACCCAGATCCACGTGGACGAACAGACCCACCGGATGCTGGAGCAGGCCGGCTACGCGATCGACACCGTCCTGCCCGAGGGCGAGATCGCCTTTCTGAAATCGACCGCCAACATCTCGACCGGCGGCACCGCGACCGATCTGACCGACGAGGTGCACCCCGAAGTCAGGTTCGCGATGGAGCGGATCGCGCGGCTGGTCGGGCTTGACGTTATCGGTATCGACCTGCTGGCCGAAAACCTGTCCGTGCCGCTGGACCGGCAATCGGCAGGCGTGGTCGAGGTCAATGCCGGGCCGGGCTTTCGCATGCATATGGCCCCCACCCACGGCACGCCGCGCCCGGTGGGCCAGCATGTGGTCGAAATGCTGTTCCCCGACCCCACCGACAACGGGCGCATCCCGATCACCGCCATCACCGGCACCAACGGCAAGACCACGACCACGCGGCTGACCACGCATATCCTGCGGCAGGCCGGCAACTCGGTCGGCATGGGCTGCACCGGCACGGTCGAAATCGACAACAACGTGATCCTGCGGGGCGACTATTCCGGCCCCGCGGCGGCCCAGGCCGTGCTCCGCGAACCGACCGTCGAGCACGCGGTGCTTGAAGTCGCCCGGGGCGGCATCATGCGCCGCGGCCTCGGCTTCGACGAATGCGACGTGGGGGTTTTGCTCAATATCGCCTCCGACCATCTGGGCGAACGCGACATACACACGCTCGACGAGCTTGCCCGCTGCAAGACCGTGGTGGTGGACGCGGTAAAGAAAGAGGGCGGCTATTGCGTGCTCAACGCCGACGATCCGATGGTGATGGAGCATGGCACCTATTGGGCGCGGGGCGAGATCATCTATTTCACGATGGACCCCGAAAACCCGGCGCTGAAAGGACATCTGGACAATCTCGGCATGGTTCTGACCGTCAGCCACGGCAAGATCGTGCTTCTGCGCGGCAAGGTCACGGTCGAGATCGTCGAGGTCAACGACGTGCCGATCGCGTTCGAAGGGCACGCGCCGTTCAACGTGCAGAACGCGATGGCCGCCGCCGCCGCCGCGATCGCCCACGGGATCGAGATCGACGACATCCGGGCCGGGCTGCTGACCTTCCACCCGACGCCGGCGCAGATGCCCGGCCGCACCAACTATTTCGAGGCCGACGGGGTGAAATGCCTGATCGACTATGGTCACAACGTGCCGGCCCTGCACGCGCTGGAGCCGCTGGTCAACGGGCTTTCCACGCAGCGCAAGATCGCGGTGGCCACCGCGCCGGGCAACCGCCGCGACGAAGACCTGGCCGCCCTGGGCGCGCAGCTCGCCAAGATGTGCGACGTGCTTTACGTCTATGAAAGCGATGCACGCGGGCGCTCGGGAGGCGACACCGCGAAGCTGATCCACGACGGCGCAGCGGGCGCCGGCACGGGTGCCCGGGTCGAGACGATCATGGACGAGCACGAGGCGGTGGCAAAAGCCATCGGCGAGGCCAAGGCGGGCGACTTCCTGCTGTTGCTCGTCGACGATATCGAGGGCACGACCGAGCGCCTCAAGGGCCGAACCTTCGCGACCCAGGCCGAGCTTGCCAAGGCCTGACTTCAATACACCCCGAAGG
>JBAVQZ010000019.1:0-4387 GCA_049694515.1 Paracoccaceae bacterium
GCGGTGGTCGCAGTGGGCGCGCTGCTGGCCCGGCTCGCCGATGCCGAGGGGTACCCGGCGGCGGCCCGCGCGACGCTGGGATTCCCGGTGCTGCTGGTGGCAGGCGTCCTGATCTTCCGCATCGGGCGGATCCTGATGAACCATGTCAGCGGCGACGGGCAGGGCGACGCGGAGCGTCCCTATCGCAACCGGGTGATCGCGCTGATCGCACGGGCCGCGATGGTGCTTGCCGTGGCCGGGCCCGGCCTGGCGGCCATCGGCTACCAGCAGGCGGCGAGTTTCTTCACCTTTCCGGCCATCATATCGCTGGCGCTTCTGGCGCTGCTGGTGGTGTTGCAACGCTTCCTCGGTGACCTCTACGCGCTGGTGACCGGCGACGAGGAAAATGCGGCGGACGCGCTGATCCCGGTTCTGGCGGGCTTCGTGCTGACGCTTCTGGCACTGCCCGTTCTGGCGTTGATCTGGGGCGCGCGCGTGGCCGACCTGACCGAGCTGTGGGCCCGGTTCACCGAGGGTTTCACGATCGGCAGCACGCGGATTTCGCCCAGCGATTTCCTGACCTTCGCGATCATCTTCGTGGTGGGTTACACGCTGACGCGGCTGATGCAGGGGGCGCTGCGCACCTCGGTGCTGCCCAAGACGAAAATCGACATTGGCGGACAGAACGCCATCGTCTCGGGCATCGGCTATCTCGGGATCTTCCTGGCCGCGATCATCGCCATCACCGCAGCGGGAATCGACCTGTCGTCGCTGGCCATCGTGGCCGGGGCTCTGTCGGTCGGCATCGGTTTCGGGTTGCAGAACATCGTGTCAAATTTCGTCTCGGGCATAATATTGCTGATCGAGCGGCCGGTCTCGGAAGGCGACTGGATCGAGGTCGGCGGGGTGATGGGCACCGTGCGCTCGATCTCGGTCCGCTCGACGCGGATCGAGACCTTCGACCGCACTGACGTGATCGTGCCCAATTCCGACCTGATCACCGGCCAGGTGACGAACTGGACCAAGAACAACCTGACGGGGCGGCTGATCGTGAAGGTCGGCGTGGCCTATGGCACCGACACCCGCAAGGTCGAGAAGATCCTGATGGAGGTGGCCGAGTCTCATCCGCTGGTGATCATCAACCCGCCGCCCTACGTCCTGTTCATGGGGTTCGGCGCGGATTCGCTGGATTTCGAGATCCGGGTGATCCTTCGCGACGTCGGCTTCATCCTGGACGTGCGCTCGGAACTGAACCACGAGATCAACCGCCGCTTCGCCGAGGAGGGGATCGAAATCCCGTTCGCGCAGCGCGATGTCTGGCTTCGAAACCCCGAAACGCTGCGCGGCGAAGAGGCCGCGGCGCCGGCAGCGCCCGAGATCCCTGCCGCGCATGGGCGCTCGCGCGCTCTGCGGCGCGACGAGATTCCCGACGATACCACCACCGGCGAAGGAGAGGAGCCGACATGACCGAATTGCTGTTCCGCAGCGACGCCTATCTGCGCAAGGCGCCAGCCACCGTGACCAACCTGACGCCGGAGGGCGGCGTGGTGCTGGACGCGACGCTGTTCTATCCCACCGGCGGCGGGCAGCCCGGCGACAGCGGCACGCTCTCCTGGGAGGGTGGGGAACTGACCGTCGCCACCACGGTAAAGGGCGAGGGGGAGGATGTCGTTCTCGTCCCGGCCCAGCCGGGCGCGCTGCCGCAACCAGGCACCCAGGTCACCCAGACGCTCGACTTCGAGCGGCGGCACCGGCTCATGCGCGTTCACACGGCGCTGCACCTGCTGTCGGTGGTGATCCCGTTGCCGGTCACCGGCGGCTCGATCGCGGCAGACAAGGGGCGGCTGGATTTCGACATGCCCGAGGCGCCCGAGGACAAGGAGGCGCTGTCGCGCGCGCTCAACGACCTGATCGCACGCGATCTGCCGGTAAGCGAGGACTGGATCACCGATGCGGAGCTCGAGGCCAATCCGGGTCTGGTGAAAACCATGTCGGTCAAGCCGCCGATGGGGGCCGGTCAGGTGCGGCTTGTGCGGATCGGGCAGGGGGCGGACCAGGTCGATCTGCAACCCTGCGGCGGCACCCATGTCGCGCGCACCGGCGAGATCGGTGCGGTGCGCCTGGGCAAGATCGAGAAGAAGGGCAAGCAGAACCGCCGCGTCTATCTTCATCTCGAGGCGTGACGCCTCCGGCCGCTGCACACGAAGCGGATGCCACGGGCGTAATGCGACCCGTGACCACTCTTTCGGCGCATAGAACTAGGCAGTCGCCTGCGAATAGGCCGTGTAAGATCCGCTGACGGCGCTGCTGGTGCTGTCCATGTATCCCACGATCGTTGGAATATAGGCTATGAAGCGCATGAGCCGCTTTTGATGTTTCGAGACACGCTCGATGCGTTTGCCGTCCGGATCGGCCTTGTTGGCCGCGCCCTTTTCCAGTTCGCTTTCAAGGTCCGCCACCGCTGAGAGCAGACCCGTCAGGTCCTTAACCTTCGATTCCAGTTTTTCGAATTCTTTGTCGATGGTGTCGCAGTTCCTGATGATGTCCTTGGAAACCTTCTCCTGCGGATTGGTCATTCCGGCGCGTTTCATCGTCGCTTCGTTCTTCTTGAAATCCGACAGGGCCTTCCTGGCGTGGCTCCGCATGTCTGCGACCTCTTTCTTCTTGTCGCGAAGTTCGATCTGCACCCCGAACGCGATCTGGTCCAGCCGCGTGGCGTGCTTCTTGAGTTTTGAAGCACTGGCCAGGCAGGTCTTCCAGTGATCGTTCCCGCCCGAGGATTTTGAACTTGTCTTGAGGCCGAGGTTTTTTCTGGCCTGCTTGGCTTCATGTTTACGGACTGCGTGTGCGGCCCTCTCGATCTTGCCGAGATGCTCGTTGACCTTGGCGGCCTCCGCCTTCATCGCACTGCGATGTGTCTTGAAGGTCTTGACGATAGTGCAGACGCCCGAAAGGCAGGACACAGCCAGAGCGGCCGCCGCCACACCGAGCGCGACACCGGCCAGGCCCCCCGTCGCCACCACCGCGATCGCCACGGCCACGCCGACGAGCACGACGCCGACGCCGATCGCTATCTTGATATTCGTGCTTCGCTTTGCGGCGCTTTTTTGGCTCAGCCCTTCTTTCTTCAGTTCGGCTTCGACCTCTTTCTGACATTTGGTGGCCATCGCCTCGACCTGAGACCGGAAGGTGGCGACACCGTTTCTGAGGGTCGGCTGGTAGGAATCCATGACATTCTGGAGTTCCCTGCATTTCGTGTCGAAGGTCTCGATCGTGCTCTTGAGCGACTTTGAAGCCGACACGGTCAGTTTCTGGGTCAACCGGGCGCAGATTTTGTCCTTCTCTT
The DNA here is from genome assembly GCA_049694515.1 of Paracoccaceae bacterium. GTDB lineage: Bacteria > Pseudomonadota > Alphaproteobacteria > Rhodobacterales > Rhodobacteraceae > JADQCB01. The sequence goes on from JBAVQZ010000019.1 coordinate 3,326, forward strand.
TGAGCCTGTCGCCGATCGCCGTGTCGAGCGACGCGATCCCGGCATTGTAGTCGTCCAGCCATTTATCACGGAACTTTTTGTATTCGCCGCGGAATTTCCTGTTGAACTTGCTGAGGTACTTGTCTTTCAGCTCTTTGCGCATCTCGGGGATCTCGATGGCGATCTTCACGTCGAATTCCGGTTGCGACAGGTGCTTCGGCTTTTTCCTGATCTTGATCTTTTCGGTAACGACATTCAGGTCCGGCATTTTCTACCCCCAAACAACAAAGTTTTCGCAGACTCCGCGGCCACAAAAATTCTCTGCAGACTGCAAATAAACCGGGATTTGCCCTTGAACCGTAGCGTAAGGGTGTCCACCGCGCAACGCTGCGGCATCTGTCGGCCCCGATCGCCCGCGGATCGCGGCGCCCTTGTCCGGCGGCGTGGCCCGGCCTATCCATGGGCATCCGCATCATGCAAGGACAGGCCGCGCAATGGCGCAGACCGCATCGCCGCTCGCATTGTTCCGCCACGCCACGTTCCGCTCGCTGTGGATCGCGGCGCTGGTGTCGAACCTGGGCGGGCTGATACAGGCGGTCGGCGCCGGCTGGATGATGACAAGCCTGACGGACTCGCGCGACATGGTGGCGCTGGTGCAGGCGTCTTCGACCCTTCCGATCATGTTCTTCGCGCTGCTTGCCGGGGCGCTGGCCGACAACGTGGACCGCCGCAGGATCATGCTGACCGCGCAGGGTTTCATGCTGGTGGCCTCTGTTGCATTGACCGTTTTCGCCTTCGCGGGGATGCTCACGCCCTGGCTGCTTCTGGGGTTCACATTCCTCATCGGCTGCGGCACGGCGCTGCACACCCCCTCCTGGCAAGCGTCAATGGGTGACATCGTGCCCCGCAGCGACCTGCCCTCGGCCGTGGCGCTGAACAGCATGGGGTTCAACCTGATGCGCAGCATCGGCCCCGCGATCGGCGGCATAATCGTGGCCGCGGTCGGGGCGGCCGCGGCTTTCGCCGTGAACGCCGTGAGCTATGCCGCTCTGATCTTCGCGCTGGCCCGTTGGCGGCCCGATG
>JBAVQZ010000020.1:0-1768 GCA_049694515.1 Paracoccaceae bacterium
CCCTCGCCCCGCGCACTGGCGGCCGGTCATATCGCGCAAGCACCCACGCCGGGCTTCGCAGAGGCCGCCGCGCCCTCGGCCCGTGTCGAGGAACCGCAGGTCGACGCCGCGAAACTTCCCCTGGGCGCGGCGCGGGCGCAGGTGCACGAGAATTACATCATCGCCCAGACCGGTGACGGAATCGTGATCGTCGATCAGCACGCCGCGCATGAGCGGCTGATTTACGAGAAACTGAAGCGGCAGATTGCCGAAAACGGAGTCGCGGCGCAGGCGTTGCTGATCCCGCAGATCGTGGAACTGTCCGACGGGGACTGCGCCCGGCTTCTGGAGATGTCCGACGAACTGTCGCGCCTCGGCCTGACGCTGGAGCCTTTCGGTGGCGGAGCGGTCGCAGTGCGGGAAACCCCCGCGATACTGGGCGAGGTGGATGCCGAAGCGATGTTGCGCGACATTCTGGATGAGTTGGACGACCTGGGCGAAAGCGAAACCGTGAAGGCGCGGATCGAGGCGATCCTCAGCCGCGTGGCCTGCCACGGCTCGATCCGGTCGGGCCGCTGGATGCGCGGCGACGAGATGAACGCGCTGCTGCGCGAGATGGAGGCGACGCCGCATTCGGGCCAGTGCAACCACGGTCGGCCAACCTATGTGGAATTGAAACTGAGCGATATCGAAAGGCTGTTCGGGCGCACATGATCGAAATCGGCGGGACATCCTATGCATTCAGCGATCCGCTGGTGCTGGCCGCGCTGGGCGGCGCAGTCGTGATCCTGCTCGTACTGGTGCTGCTCATCGTCTCGGTACGGCGGGCGGGCCGCGCCGCGGAGATGACCGGGCCGCTGATCTATCAGATGGATCAGTTGGGCCGCGCGGTTCAGAATCTCGGCCAGGGGCAGGACCGCCTGACCGGCGGGCTTCAAACCGTGTCCGACGCGCAGGCCAACAGCCAGGCCAAGGTGTTGCACACCATGGAAACCCGGCTCGGCGAGGTGCAGCAAAGGATGCATGAAACGCTGCACGACAACGCGATGAAATCCGCCCGCGCGATTTCCGACCTGAACGAGCGGCTGGACAAGTCGCTCGGCGCCAACAGCGAGAAGACGACAAAATCGTTGACCGAATTGCAGGAGCGCCTGGCCACGATCGACAAGGCGCAGGCCAATATCGAGAAGCTGTCGGGCGACGTTCTCAGCCTGCAGGACATCCTGTCCAACAAGCAGACCCGCGGCGCCTTCGGCGAGATCCAGTTGAACGACATCGTCGGCAAGGCGCTGCCCAAGGACAGCTATACGCTGCAGGCCACGCTTTCCAACGGCAAGCGGGCGGATTGCCTGATCCACCTGCCGAACCCGCCCGGGCCGATCGTGATCGACAGCAAGTTCCCGCTGGAAGCCTATGAGGCGCTGCGCCGTGCCAAGACCGCTTGGGAGGTGAACGAGGCGGCGAAGGGGCTGCGCACCGCAGTGCGCGCGCATATCCGCGCGATCTCCGAGCGCTACCTGATCGAAGGCGAGACCGCGGATGGCGCGATCATGTTCCTGCCATCCGAGGCGGTCTATGCCGAGCTTCACGCCAATTTCCCTGAACTGGTGCGAGAAGGGTTCGGCGCGCGGGTCTGGATCGTCTCGCCCACCACCTGCATGGCCACGCTGAACACGATGCGCGCGATCCTGAAGGATGCGCGGATGCGCGAGCAGGCCGGCGCGATTCGCAAGGAACTGGCGCTGCTGCACGGGGACGTGGACCGTCTGGGCACGCGGGTCGAAAGCCT
>JBAVQZ010000021.1:0-9096 GCA_049694515.1 Paracoccaceae bacterium
GGCCGCCGAGGAAGAATGTGAGTCGCCATCGTCCGGCATGGTCTCCGGAGCCTTCCTCGCTGCGGCTGGTGATTTCGCCGTCTTTCATGCGGCGCGCGGTTTCGTCGGTGGTCAGGTCGAACCCGGCGGCGATGATCTCTGCCGGCACCGTGAAACCGTTTGCGTCGCGAATGATCCGGGTCATGCCGGTGCGCGCGGGCTGGCGGGGGCGGGCAGGGCGATTTCTGCCAGGGTCGCGCGGTCGAGATCGGCAAGGAATGCGGTTTCGGCATGGCGCAGCCGCGCCTTCAGCCTGCACTGGCCGTCGAGGGAGCAGGCGCCGCCTCCTGGGCCAAGGCATTCGACAAGCGCCTGTCCGGTCTCCAGAAGCCGGACAAGCTCGCCCAGCCGGATGTCTTCGGCCGGACGGGCCAGAACCGCGCCGCCGCCGCCGCCGCGGCGTGTCGCGACGATCCCGGCCCTGGCGAGGCGCTGGATGATTTTCGTCAGGTGATGGCGCGACAGGCCGAATTCCTCGGCGAATTCGGCGGTGGAGAAGGGCCTGTCTGGGGCGCTGGCCATGCGCATGAGCATCCTGAGGCCGTAATCGGTGAATGTGGTGAGACGCATTGTCGCCCTCTTTCCGCGATGAAATGGTATTTACAATACTTGTTCATGATCATACACGCAATGGCAAGACCCGATTGGAGAGGCGCCGATGCCCATGGATACCAAGCCGCGCGCAAGCGCCGCCACCGTGCGGCCGCACGTAACGGCCTAGCTGATGGCGCGCACCGGGCTCGATGACCGAATGCTGGCGGAAGGAAGCTTATCCCGATGACCGAAGCGCCCCTCGACGATCCCGTGGAACTCACCCGTCAAATCGAGATCCCGCATCACGCGCTCCGTCGTTTTCGCCGCGGCAGGCCGGTCCTGCAAACGGCCTCGTTCGCGCTGTTTGACAAGATCGGCAGTGATGCGCCACTCATGACCTGAGCAAATCCGAAGACCGGGCGCGTCGGCCCCGTCGGGCGCTCGTTCTCTTGAAAGATGATAGGAGACGACCTCATGGTTGCACGCCTTACCGTGGCAGAGCGCCAGGCGGCCTTGCTGATGCTCCTCGCCTCGGGGCTGGTCGGGATCTTGATGGCGGTGGCCGGCCACGGTGATCCGTTGGGGGCGCATGGCTGGCTGGTCTTTCTTTTCAGCTTCGTCCTCTTCTTCGTCGTCGCCGGCGGACTCTATCACCCCGAGCCGGCCGAAGACCGCAGCCGCGCCTATTACGACGATCCGATCAAGGTCGGTATTGTTCTGGCGATGGTCTGGGCGGTTTTCGGGATGCTTATCGGCGACTGGGTGGCCTGGATGCTCGCCTTTCCCGATCTTCGTTTTGACGCGGCCTGGTCGGGTTTCGGGCGCGTGCGGCCGGTTCACACGACCAGCGTCATATTCGGCTTCGGCGGCAACGCCTTGATCGCCACATCCTATCACGTCATGCAGCGCACCAGCCGCGCGCGACTGGCCGGCCAGCTTTCGCCATGGTTCGTGCTCCTTGGCTACAATCTTTTCTGTCTTCTGGCGATTTCCGGCTATGTCATGGGAGTTACCCAGTCGAAGGAATATGCCGAGCCCGAGTGGTATGCGGATCTTTGGCTCGTAGTCGTCTGGGTATGCTATTTCGTTCTCTACCTCCGCACGCTCGCGCGCCGCAACGAACCGCATATCTACGTCGCGAACTGGTATTACCTGGCCTTCATCCTCGTCGTGGCCGTGCTGCATATCGTCAACAACCTGGCGGTTCCCGCGTCCTTTTCCGGCGCGAAGAGCTATTCGGCCTTTGCCGGCGTGCAGGATGCGATGGTTCAATGGTGGTATGGTCACAACGCGGTGGCGTTCTTCCTGACCGCCGGCTTTCTTGGAATGCTCTATTACTACCTGCCGAAACGGGCGGAACGGCCGATCTATTCCTACCGGCTGTCGATCCTGAGTTTCTGGGGCATCACGTTCTTCTATATCTGGGTCGGATCGCACCACCTGCATTACACGGCGTTGCCTTATTGGGTGCAAACGCTCGGAATGACGTTTTCGGTGATGCTGCTGGTGCCGTCCTGGGCATCCGCCGGCAACGCCCTGATGACGCTGAACGGGGCGTGGCACAAGGTGCGCGACGACGCGACCCTGCGCTTCATGTTCGTGGCGGCGGTGTTCTACGGGCTTTCGACCTTCGAAGGGTCGTTCCTGGCGATCCGTCCCGTCAACTCGCTGTCGCATTATACCGACTGGACGGTCGCCCATGTTCATTCCGGCGCGATGGGATGGGTGGCGCTGATCACCTTCGGCGCGATCTATGCGGCGGTTCCCACCATCTGGCGTCGCGACGGAATGTATTCAGACCGGCTGATCGAGGTCCATTTCTGGCTCGCCCTGTTCGGCACCCTCATCTACGTCTTCGCGATGTGGAATTCGGGCATCATCCAGGGGTTGATGTGGAGAACCTACACCGACGCCGGAACCCTGGAATATTCCTTCGTCGACAGTCTCAACGCGATGCATCCCTACTACATCGCGCGCGCCTTCGGCGGCGGCATGTTCCTGCTCGGCGCAATCATCGGCCTGTACAATGTCCTGATGACGATCCGTGTCGGCCGGCAAGCGGCCAGGAAGCTCGATCATCCGACGCTGTCCGAAGCCTTCGAGCCCAGTGTCCCGGTCGCGGAGTGAGATGATGCTGTACGGGAAAATATTCGGAGCCCACTACCGCCTTGAGCGCCATACCATCGGGTTGACCCTGGGCATTATCCTGGCCGCGGGGATCGGGGGCGTCGTGGAGATCGCGCCCTTGTTCACGATCGACGAGACCGTGGAAAGCGCACCCGACATGCGTGTCTACACGCCGCTGGAGCAGGCCGGGCGCGACATCTATGTCCGGGAAGGCTGCTATCTCTGCCACAGCCAGATGATCCGGACCTTGCGCGACGAGGTTGATCGCTATGGGCCATATTCGCTGGCGGTCGAGTCCAAATACGATCACCCCATGCTCTGGGGGTCGAAACGCACGGGTCCTGATCTCGCGCGCATAGGCGGCAAGTATTCGGACGACTGGCAGGTGAAACACCTCATCAACCCGCGCGATGTGGTTCCGCCCTCGATCATGCCCAGTTACGGCTGGCTGATGGACACGCCGCTGGACGTCGAAAGCCTGCCGTCGCGGCTTGCCGCCTTGCATACGGTCGGGGTGCCTTATGATGACGCGATGATCGAACACGCGGCCGAGGACGCACGCGGACAGGCCACCCCGGACGGCCCCCGGGCGGAGGGTGTCGCCGATCGCTATGGCGAGGACACACAGATACGCGCGTTCGACGGCCAGCCCGATCGTCTCACCGAGATGGATGCGCTGGTCGCCTATCTGCAGATCCTCGGCAAACTCACGGACGCCGCGCAGCGGGAAACCGCGGTCGCGGCAAGATCGACGGAGTGAGCGATGGATGTTGATCACCAGACGCTTGTCGGCTTCGCGAAATCCTTCGGGCTCTTCTACCTGATCGGCCTGTCGGTGATCGTGACGGTCTACGCCTATTGGCCGAGGAACAAGAAGCGCTTCGATCGCGCGGCACGCAGTATCCTGGATGACGAGGAGGGCCCATGTCGGTAAAAGAACGCGATCCTCTGACGGGACACCAAACCACGGGCCACGAATGGAACGGGATAACCGAACTCAACACCGGCGTCCCGAAAGTCATCTGGTGGTTCATCGCTGTCACGCATCTCTACGCGCTCATTGCGTGGATCCTGCTGCCGACATGGCCGCTGGTGACGACCTATACCAAGGGGCTGCTGGGCCTGGATCAGAAAAGCGCCGTCGCCGCCCAGATCCGCGCTGCGGCGGAACAGAAATCGGTCTGGACCGACAAGATCGCGACAATGGGCTTCGACCGGATTCAGGCCGACCCCGCCCTGATGCGGGTTGTCAACGAAACAGCGCCCGAACTGTTCGGAGACAATTGCGCCGCCTGTCATGGTGTGAACGCGTCGGGCGGTCCCGGATTCCCGAGCCTGGTGGATTCCGCGTGGCTTTGGGGGCGCGCGCCGGAGACGATCTTCGAGACGCTGCGAGTCGGCATCAACAGCCTGCATCCGGACACGCGGGTCTCCCAGATGCTCGCATTCGGCCGGGACGGCATGTTGTCACGCGATCAGATCCGCCTCGTCGCGGACTATGTTCAGTCCTTGTCGGGAACCGAAGGTGATCCGGAGCGCGTGCAGGCGGGCGCCGAGATATTCGCCGAAAACTGCACGAGTTGCCATGGCGAGGATGCCAGGGGCAGTCAGGATATTGGGGCGCCGGACCTGACGGATAGGAACTGGATCTACGGCGGCGATGACCAAACGCTGTTCCGAACCATTTACGGCGGCCGCCAGGGCTGGATGCCAAGCTGGCAGGATCGTCTGAGCGATGTCGACCGAAAGATACTGACCCTTTATCTCGCCGAGAAGGAGGTCCCGACAGATGATGGCTCCTGACTCGGCCCGAAAAAGATACTGGACCGGCTGGCGGATCGCCGGGATTGCGACGGTCGTCGCGACGGTCGGACTGTTCGCCGCTGCCAATGCCCACCTCATCTACGTCGCGGTAACCTCGCAGCCGGACTGCGTGCCGCATGTGAAGACTTCAAAAGAGGGCGCCGCCACCTACCGGGCGGCGGATTCCGCATGCTGAGTGATCGTCCATCTCCTGAAGAACCGGACAATTGGCCTGAAAATTGCGCCATCCCGAAAGTGGTCGCCCCATTACCGCGGCCGAAACCGTTCGCAAGAAACCTGCCTTGGCGGGCCGCCTTCGGTTGGCTGCGGGTCGGGTGGCGGGACCTTGCGGCCGCCCCTCTGTCGAGCCTTCTTTACGGATTTGGCGTGGCGGCCCTCTCGCTGATCGCCACGATACTGCTTTTCCGGTTCGAGATGGACTACCTCCTGTTTCCCGCGCTGAGCGGGTTCATGGTGATCGGGCCGATCGTCGCTGGCGGGCTTTATGAAAAAAGCCGATGCCTGGCGGAGGGCGAGCCTTGTTCGCTTGCCCGCATGATCTTCGTTCGCCCCCGGTCCGGCCCTCAGACGCTGTTTCTCGGGGTCTTGCTGGTCATGCTCTTCATGTTGTGGATGCGCGCCGCGGTGCTTCTTTATGCCCTGTTTTTCGGTGTGAGCGGGTTTCCCGGAATGGCGCAGATCGGGCCGATGCTTTTCCAGACCTCCACGGGTTTGCTGCTGCTTCTCGTTGGCTCCGGGATAGGCGCGCTGTTCGCCGCCTTCGCATTCGCCGTCAGCGTGTTCGCTGTTCCGATGCTGATCGCGGAAAGGACGGATGCCATGTCCGCGGCCGGAATCAGCATTGCCCTTGTCTGGAACAACCTGCCGGTGATGCTGTGCTGGGGGGCCATCGTATCGGTGCTCTTCGTGCTGTCTGTATTGACCGGTTTCGCCGGTCTGATCCTGGCGTTCCCGGTTCTCGGTCATGCCAACTGGCATGCGTATCGAGCGCTTCGACAGGGTGAAAATGAACGCGTGTTCTTTCAACCCGCATAGGACTGCCTTGGCAGAAATGCACCTGTGGCGGCATCTGCATCGCCTCGTCGCCCCCCTGACTTGAGCTCGTGGAAGAGGACATGCCCGACCGCTGGGAGCTTGCGGGGGCCGCGCCATGCTTTGCCTGGACGGCGAATACCCACCGGGCACCGAGGGGCAGCTTATGAACGGATCTGAGACACCTGGCGTGAGGCCGTTTTTCGGTCCACCGCAAAGCGGAGCAGCCGAAGTGCGTTCAGGGTTACCAGCACCGTCGCCCCGGTATCGGCCATCACCGCGATCCAGAGGCCCGTCATTCCGAAAAGGGTCGTGACGAGAAACACGCCCTTGAGCCCGAGGGCCAGCGCCAGGTTTTGGCGAATGTTCGCCATCGTCTCCCGCGCAAGCCGGATGTGACCGGCCACATCGGATACCCGGTCGCGCAACAGCGCCCCGTCCGCTGTCTCAAGCGCCACATGCGTGCCCGAGCCCATCGCGATGCCAATATGGGCGCTCGCAAGCGCGGGGGCGTCGTTAATGCCGTCGCCGACCATCATGACATGCGCCCCGGCGGCCAGGTCGCGCACCGCGGTCACCTTGTCCTCGGGCAGTAATCCGGCGTGGAAGTCCAATCCGATCCGCTCGGCGATCGCGCCGGCCGTCACCGGGTTGTCGCCCGTCAACATGACAGACCGAATACCCATGCTGTTCAGTGCGGCGATCGCGTCGGCGGCATCCGGCCTCGGCTCGTCGCGAAGGGCGATGAGGCCAAGCAGGCGCTCTGCGGTGAACACCGTGACGACGGTCTTTCCTTCGCGTTCCAGCGCCTCAACGGCTTCGCGATCAGGGGGGCGAAGGACCCCTGCCTCGATCGCAAAGCGCGGCGCGCCGACGGTCCAGATTTCACCCGCCACCTCGGCCCGGGCGCCCAGTCCCGGAATCACCGACGCCTCATTGGCAGGGGGCACTTCGACCCCGTCGGCATCGACCCGTGCAAGGATCGCCTGCCCAAGAGGGTGGCTGCTGCCAGTCTCGACCGCCGCGGCGGTGGCGAGCAGGTCGGCCGCCTGTCCACCGAACGGCACGACGTCGGTTACCCGCGGGCGTCCCTCGGTCAGGGTTCCGGTCTTGTCGAAGGCAACCAGCGTCGTCTTTGCCGCCGTCTCGATCACCGCGCCGCCCTTCATCAGAAGGCCGTGCCGCGCCCCGGCCGACAGACCCGCGGCAACGGCGGCAGGGACCGAGATCACCAGTGCGCAGGGACAGCCGATCAGCAGGAGCGCGAGGCCGCGGTAGATCCAGCTCTCCCACGCCGCGCCGAAGATCAACGGGGGCAGGATGGCGGACAACAGGGCGATGCCCACCACCGCCGGCATGTAGGCACGGCTGAACCGATCTATGAAACGTTCGACCGGGGCGCGGGCGCTTTCGGCCTCCTCCACAAGACGCAGGACCCTGGCGATGGTGTTGTCCTCAGCGGCTTTGCCCACCCGGATGCGAAGTTCCGCATCGGTGTTGATCGAACCGGCGAAGACCTCGTCGCCAGGCTCCTTCAGAGCGGGAACGCTCTCGCCCGTAACCGGGCTTTCGTCGACCCCCGCAGTGCCGGCGACGACGGTGCCGTCTGCCGGAATCCGATCGCCCGGCCGCGCCTGCACGACCTGCCCGATGGCCAGACTCCGGGCCGGGACCTCTCGAATGCGGGTTCCGACGACAAGGCGCGCCGTCCTGGGCACCAGACCGGCTAGCGCCTTGATGCTGCCGCGCGCGCGGGCGGCGGCGAGGCCTTCAAGCATCTCACCGACGGCGAAGAGAAAGACGACCAGCGCCGCTTCTTCGGCCGCTCCTATGAAGAGCGCGCCGATGGCGGCGATACTCATCAGCATTTCGATGGTGAAGGGCATCCGCGCGCGGGCCAGCAGCGCCGCGCGCCGGGCCACAGGAAAGACGGCGATCAGGGTGGCAAGCCCGAAGGCCCAATGCGCCACCGGCTCGCCGAGCGAAAGCCCGATAATCCAGGACGCCGCCAGCAGCACAGCGGTGCCGAGAAGGTGGCGGCCCTTGGCCGTGGCATACCAGGCGCGATCGGGTGCGGCGGCGGCTGCGTCCAGACGGTTCTCCGCCTCGGGTTCATCTGCCTGGGTCTCCGGGAAGGCCCCATCCGGCAGGACGAACCCGCCGCTCGGCTTCTCCGGCACCGCGTCCTTGGCCGAGATGCCATACCCAAGACGCCTGACGGCCCGCTCCACGTTCTTGCGCGAGGTCGTCTGCGCATCCAGCCGCAAGCGCAGGCGCTCGTTCATCAGCGTCACCTCGACCGCGTCGACACCGGGCAGCGCCTCGACCGCGCCGCGCACCTTGGCAGCGCAGGAACCGCAATCCATCCCCGTCACGCGCCATTCCCGAAGCTCCGCCGTATTCGCCATCTGCCGCCTTCCGTTCCCGTCGGTTTCTCGACAAATGGCAAGATAGGAGCTACAGCGGCTGTAAGTTCAAGGGCGAAAATCGCCTTTTCCACCCAGATGCGAAGGACAGGCAGGATGCACGCGATCGGAACGCTGGCCCGGCGCACGGGCACCAAGGTTCAAACCATCCGCTACTACGAGCAGATCGGGCTCATGCCCGCGCCCGGGCGCACCGAGGGCGGACAGCGCCGTTATCGCGATGCCGAGCTGGACAGATTGGCTTTCATTCGCCATTCGCGCCAACTCGGCTTTCCGCTCGAGGCCATCCGCGAGCTACTGGACCTCTCCGACCATCCCGATCGCGACTGCGGGGCGGCAGACTCCATCGCCCGGCGGCAGCTGCGCGAGGTCGACAACCGGATCGCACGGCTCGAAGCCCTGCGGCGCGAGTTGAAGCGCATGATCAGCGAGTGCCGGGGCGGAACAACGTCAGACTGCCGCGTTCTGGAGGTTCTGCGAGATCACTCGGAATGCCTGGCCGATCATCACGACGGCAAAGATTGACCGGGCGGCGTGCCACCTGACGTTGGCGGACGGTCGGGCGCGGCGCGACTTGGCCGAGGACCTGGGGCTGTCGGCGCTGACGCGATGGAAGATCCATGCCCCCGTGGGTTGGAGATCCAGGTCCGATCGGTGAAGTAATCACTCCAATTTCAATCTCGGAGTCCAAGGGAGGGGCTCATATCATATGTGTAGCGGGAACAGGCCCCAAGCAGACTTGCTGGGGCGGGGTGTGATATGGTTTTCCCGGCGCTGGAAGGGGCCGCTTGTCAGATCATCGGGCGGCGGGGGCCATGTTCAGCATCGCCGCCGTTCCGACGCGGAACAGGTATTCGATGATCTGACCCTTGGTTTCGCCGCCGATCCATTCATGCGCTGGCTTTAGCCCGAACCGAACGCGTTCTGGAAGAATTCGCCCCGTATGATGGATTTTTTCGGTGGACGGGCCCACCACCACCAAGCCACCCGTCGCAACGAAGACCGCACGGCCGGCGCCTTGTGGCTCCCACCGGAAGTGCATCCGGACGAGGAGCGCCTTGTCTCATGCTTTGAAAAGACAGTCGCTTTGGATCAACACGAGGCGCTGTTCTCG
>JBAVQZ010000022.1:0-3839 GCA_049694515.1 Paracoccaceae bacterium
CCTGCCCCGTCGGCGGCATCGGCGGCCAGCCCGCCCAGCGCCAGCAATTCGCCCCCAAGCGCGCAGGTCAGATCCCAAAGCGCGGGCGTGACGCCCGTACCAGTGAGCGTCTCCATCACCTCGATCACCTCCAGCGCGTTGCCGACGCTGGCCACTGGCGGCTGGCTCATGTCGGTAATCAGCGCGGTGGTCATGCACCCGGCGCCCTTGGCTGTCTCGACAAGCGTTTCGGCCAGATCCTCGGCCGTATCCAGATCCTTCATGAAGGCGCCGGAGCCCACCTTCACGTCAAGCACCAGCCCTTCCAGCCCGGCCGCCAGCTTTTTCGACAGTATGGAGGCGGTGATCAGATCGACGCTTTCCACCGTGCCCGAGACGTCGCGGATCGCGTAAAGCCTCTTGTCGGCCGGGGCGATTTCGGACGAGGCGCCTACGATGGCGCAGCCGATACTGGCGGTGATCTTGCGAAGCCGTTCGACCGACACCTCGGCGCGGTAGCCCGGGATCGCCTCCAGCTTGTCGAGCGTGCCGCCGGTATGCCCCAGCCCCCGGCCCGAGATCATCGGAACATAGGCGCCGCAAACCGCCAGCGCGGGGGCCAGCAGCAGCGACACGCAATCCCCGATGCCGCCTGTCGAGTGCTTGTCCAGCACCGGGCCGGACAGGTCCCATTCCATCACCAGCCCGCTGTCGCGCATGGCGGTGGTCAGCGCCACCCGCTCTTCCTTGACCAGGCCGTTCAGCAACGCCGCCATGGCGAAAGCCCCGGCCTGCGCGTCGCTGACGCCGCCATCGGCAAGCCCCTTGACGAACCACCGGATTTCGTCGGCGTTCAGCCGCTCCTCGTCCCGCAGCTTGGCAATGATGACGCGCGCGTCCATCCGTTATCCCTTTTCCATGTGGTCGGCTCCGAAGGCGCCGGGCAGCAGATCCCCCACGGTCATGGTCAGGATCGCGCCGCCGGTCGTGCCCATCGTCACCTTCACCTCGGCGGCCGCGAATTCGGCCAGCTTCTGGCGGCAGCCGCCGCAGGGCGTCACCGGGGACGGACTGTCGGCGATAACTGCGAGCTCGGCAATCTCGTATTCCCCGGCTGCGCACATCGCGGCGATCGCGCCTGCCTCGGCGCAGGTACCTTCCGGGTAGGCCACATTCTCGACATTGCAGCCAGCGAATACGGCCCCGCTGGCGGTGCGGATGGCCGCACCGACCTTGAACTCGGAATAGGGCGCATGGGCGTTTTCGCGCACCGCGCGGGCCGTGTCGAGAAGTGTCATGGGAAAACCTCCTGCGCTCAATCTGCGGCGGCCCGGGCGCGGATGCAAGCCCGCCCGTGATGTCTTTGCGGCAAGCCACCATCGACACGCGGCCGCGCAGCACTTCAAAGATGGCGGGACCCGCGCGTTTCGGGCAGACTGGCGCAGGCGGGGCGTGCCGGGAGGCCGGACTTGCGAGGATGAGCGCTTCGGCGTATCACGCTGAAGGGTGTTAGTTTACCATTAAACTACTTTCGGGGAGAGGTGCATGAGCGACATGAAGGCAAAAACGGCCCGCGAGGAGGCACTGGATTATCACGCCTTTCCCAAGCCCGGAAAACTTGAAATACGCGCCACAAAACCGCTTGCCAACGGCCGCGACCTCAGCCGTGCCTATTCGCCCGGTGTCGCCGAAGCCTGCCTCGAGATCAAGAACGATCCGCAGGCGGCGGCACTCTACACCGCCCGCGCCAATCTGGTGGCGGTGGTCACGAACGGATCGGCGGTTCTCGGGCTGGGAAATATCGGCGCGCTGGCCTCCAAGCCGGTGATGGAGGGCAAGGCGGTCCTGTTCAAGAAATTCGCCAATATCGACTGTTTCGACATCGAGGTGAACCAGTCCGACCCCGAGAAACTGGCCGATATCGTCTGCGCGCTGGAGCCGTCCTTCGGCGCGATCAACCTGGAGGACATCAAGTCCCCCGACTGTTTCATCGTCGAGAAGCTCTGTCGCGAGAGGATGAACATACCGGTCTTTCACGACGACCAGCACGGCACGGCCATCGTCGTTTGCGCGGCGGCGACCAACGCGCTGCGCGTGGCGGGCAAGAAATTCGAGGATATCAAGGTCGTTTCCACCGGCGGCGGGGCGGCCGGGATCGCCTGTCTGAACATGCTGCTGAAGCTCGGCGTGCGGCGCGAGAATGTCTGGCTGTGCGACATTCACGGGCTTGTTTATGAGGGCCGGCACGAGGACATGAACCCGCAGAAAGCGGCCTTCGCGCAGGCCTCGGACCTGCGGAAGCTGGACGAGGCGATCGGCGGGGCGGATATGTTCCTGGGCCTGTCGGGGCCGAACGTGCTGACCCCTGGGATGGTCGAAAAGATGGCGCCGCGTCCGATCATCTTCGCGCTGGCCAATCCCACGCCCGAGATCATGCCCGACGCCGCGCGCGAGGTCGCGCCGCAGGCGATCATCGCAACGGGTCGGTCGGATTATCCGAACCAGGTCAACAATGTGCTGTGTTTCCCGTTCATTTTCCGTGGCGCGCTGGACGTCGGCGCGACCGAGATCAACGACGAGATGCAGATCGCCTGCATCGAGGGCATCGCCGCGCTGGCGCGGGCAACCAGTTCGGCCGAGGCGGCGGCGGCCTACCAGGGAGAGCAGCTGACCTTCGGCGCGGACTACCTGATCCCCAAGCCGTTCGACCCGCGGCTGATGGGCGTCGTGGCGACGGCGGTGGCGAAGGCCGCGATGGCCTCGGGCGTGGCCACCCGCCCGATCGAGGATTTCCAAGCCTACAAGCAACGGCTGGACGGATCGGTCTTCCGCTCGGCGCTAATCATGCGGCCGGTCTTCGCCGCCGCCGCCCAGGCCGCGCGCAATATCGTCTTTGCCGAGGGCGAGGATGAGCGCGTGCTGCGCACGGCGCAGGCGATGGTCGAGGAGATGACCGACAAGCCGATCCTGATCGGCCGACCCGAGGTGATCGCCCAGCGCTGTGACCGCGCCGGCCTGACGATCCGCCCGGGAACCGATTTCGAAATCGTGAACCCCGAAAACGACCCGCGCTACCGCGACTATTGGGGCACCTATCACGAGCTGATGGCGCGGCGCGGCGTGACCCCGGACCTGGCGAAGGCGATCATGCGGACCAACAGCACGGCGATCGGCGCGGTGATGGTGCATCGCGGCGAGGCCGACAGCCTGATCTGCGGCACATTCGGGCAATATCTGTGGCACCTGAACTATATCAGCCATGTGCTCGCCCGGGAGGGGCTGCAGCCGGTCGGCGCGCTCAGCCTGATGATTCTGGAGGACGGGCCGCTGTTCATCGCCGACACCCAGGTCAATTCCGATCCGACGCCCGAGCAGATCACCGAGGTCGCGATTGGCGCGGCACGGCATGTGCGCCGCTTCGGACTGACCCCCAATATCGCGCTGTGCTCGCATTCGCAGTTCGGCAACCTGGACATCGACTCGGGCCGCCGGATGCGGGCGGCCATGGCGCTTCTGGACGGGCGGGCACCCGATTTCGCCTATGACGGCGAGATGCATATCGATGCGGCCCTGGACCCGGCGCTGCGCGAGCGGATCTTCCCCGGCTCGCGGCTGGACGGGGCGGCCAACGTTCTGATCTTCGCCGATACCGACGCGGCCTCGGGCGTGCGCAACATCCTGAAGATGCGCGGCGGCGGACTGGAGGTGGGACCGATCCTGATGGGCATGGGCAACCGGGCGCATATCGTGACGCCTTCGATCACCGCGCGCGGCTTGCTGAACATGTCGGCGCTGGCCGGCACCCCGGTCGCGCATTACGGCTGACCGGCACAGGCCGCAAGACGCGTGGAGCGGACGGC
>JBAVQZ010000023.1:0-3435 GCA_049694515.1 Paracoccaceae bacterium
GGCCGGAACGGTCCTCAGCCGGAAATGGCAGCCGCCGGTATCGGCTCTCAGCTTCACCGCGTGGCAGCTGACCGCCGGCGGGCTGATCCTGCTGCCGTTTGCGCTGATTGTCGAGCCGCCGCTGCCACCGCTCACGGCGACGAACCTCGCGGGGCTGCTCTGGCTCGGCCTCATCGGCGCTGCGGCCAGTTACGTAATCTGGTTCCGGGGCATCGCCCGGATCGAGCCCGGCGCGGTCTCAATGCTCGGCATGATGAGCCCGGTGACCGCCGTGCTCCTGGGTTGGGTGGTGCTCGGCCAGGCCCTTTCACCGCTGCAGGGGCTCGGCGCGGCCATCGTCCTCGGTTCTGTCTGGGCAGGACAGCGGGCGAACCACCCAACCGCCGAAGTCGCCACTGTGCGCCCGGTCGCGAGCCCGGCAAGGGCCGTCTGATCGCCCTTCCAGAAAGGAATTTCCGAATGACACCCCTGACATTGACCCAAGATCTTGCGCGCAAGGCGCACCTCGCCGGGCTGCTCTACCTCGTCATCATCGTGACCGGTCTCGGCGCCGAGCTGGGTCTCCGGGGGCCTTTGATCGATCTCAGTGATGCCGACGCCACCGCCGCCGCGATCCTCGGCGCCCCCGGACAGTTCCGTCTGGCCATCGCCGCAGACCTCGTGATGGCGCTCTGCGATGCGGGCCTTGCGATCCTGCTCTATCTCATCTTCCGCACCATGGCGGCGGGCCTCGCGCTGTCGGCGATGGTGTTCCGCCTGATCCAGACGGTGCTGATCGCGGCGAGCCTCATGGCACTGCTGACCGCGTGGCTGCTTATGGCGCGCACAGTTCAACTGTCCGACGCCCCGGCACTCGCTCTGGTGTTCCTCGATCTGCACGCGCACGGCTACGACCTCGGGCTTGTGTTCTTCGGCGTGAACAACCTGATCATGGGCCTGCTTGTCTGGCGCTCGGGCGTGTTCGCCAAGGTCTTTGGGGCCGGGCTCGGGATCGCCGGACTGGTTTATCTGGCAGGCAGCGGCCTGCGGTTCCTTGCGCCTGAATGGTCCACGGGTTTCGCTCCAGTTTATGGCCTGACGATCCTCGCCGAGACCGCATTCTGCTTGCGCCTTCTTCTTCAGAAGGGGCCACGATGACATGAACCGCACCCCGATTTCACCCAATCACCAAGAGCCAAGAGTAATCCCATGATCGAGCGAGGTTTCACCGTCCGCGCCCTCGGTGAGATTGCCATCCGGTGCATCGATCACGGTGCGACGGTCGCATTCCACCGCGACGTAATCGGCCTCGAACCGATGCGCGACCCGCAGGACGCCCCCACTGTATTTTTCCGGATCGCCGACGGTTTCGACGGTCACACAGCCGTGCTGGCTCTGTTTCGTCATAAGATCGACGGTGCGGGTCGACCCCTGGCCGGCGATCGCCCGCCCGCAACGGGGCCAAGGTCGTCGCTGCACCACATTGCACTTAGCCTGCATTGGGGCGAGCAGGATGCGGTCATCGCGTGGTACGAGAGGCTTGGGCTGGAATATCACGTCGAAACCTTCGACTGGGTTGGCTGGCGCGGAGTGTTCACCTTCGATCCCGATGGCAACACCGTGGAACGTGTCGCGAAAGATCCAGGCTGGAAAGATCCGACTCTTACGTTGTCGAGGGCCCGCACTGTGAAAGACAGGACATCGCAGTGAAGCAGAACTCCGCGTCCTTCAGACGAACGGCACGTTTGTCCCGCTCGCTTCCATCTGGCGCGTTGTTGTAAATCTGCACGGTTTCGCGCAAGCTTCTATCACTCGCGAGCCCATCGGGGTCACGTTGACAGGAAGGAGGGCCGGATGACCAAGACTGATCGGACGATTGGAATTGTCGGCGGCACGGGCATGCTGGGGATGTCGATCGCGTTTGCGCTTCTCGATGGACATGTCGTGAGCCCCGAACGTCTATGGATCTCAAACAGAAGTGGGACCGCAGACGCCTTCGCAGATCATCCAGGCGTGAACGTGACCAGCAGCAATCAGGAACTCGCCGACCAATGCGACGTCATACTGCTGGCCGTCCCGCCCGCATCGGCGTCGAGCATCGGTGTGGATGCGTCGGGAAAGCTGGTTCTTTCCGTCATGGCAGGAATTGCGCTGGCTGAGCTCGTGCGGGTCACCGGTGCGAACCGCGCCATTCGTGCCATGAGCAGTCCTGCGGCCCAAGCGTCTCTGGCGTATTCGCCATGGTTCGCCAGCGCCGATGTAACCGACGACGACCGTGCGCTTGTGTCGACGATTTTTGCGGCGTGCGGACTTACTGATGAGGTCTATAGCGAAGCCCAGATCGAATGCTTTACCGCGATAACCGGGCCGGTGCCCGGATTTGTCGCCTTCTACGCCGGGGCAATGGTGGATTACGCCGTGCATCGGGGTATTCCGCCTAAAATTGCGGACCGCGCAATTCGCCAACTGTTCCTGGGCGCGGGGACGATGATGTCGGACGGCGAAATGACGCCCGCTGACCACGTAAAGTGGATGATCGACTATGCCGGAACGACCGCCGCCGGTCTTGAGGTGATGAACCACTCCTCTATCACGTCAGAGATAGCGGAAGCACTGGACGCAGCTGTTTCGAAAACACGGGTCATCGGACAGACGGAAAGTTGAACGTCCCACTTGTGCCATCGGAAAATATGTCGGCCCGCATGCCGGCTCTCGAGGGAGCATATTATGTCAACTGGATACGAGGGCCGCTGCCTTTGCGGTAATGTCAGTTACAACACTGGAAGTGATCCGCTCTGGGTGACCATCTGCTATTGTCGGTTCTGTCAGCGGGCTACGGGGTCTTACAGAATGATCGAGCCCATATTCGAGCGTGCGCCATTCACTTTTACCGCGAACAATCCATCAATTCATACATTGCCGTCGGAAGGCAGTGGGAAAGATGTGAATGTCCATTTCTGCGCCGATTGTGGAACGAAGCTGGCGCTGACTTTTGAGCGTTGGCCCGACCGGATCGGAAGCTATATAGGAACGCTGGATAACCCTGAAGCGATTTCGATAACGCCTGAAAACAGCAAGCATATCTTTGTTTCAGAGGCACGCTCCGGGACAATCTTGCCCCCGGGCTTCAAGACCTTCGATCGCCACGCCAGCGAAAATGACGGCACTGCAATCGAGCCTGCCATTCATACATCGCCTTTCGTGTGTCAAGGCTGACACGTACCGCCATTAAGGGCCTTATGGTGGCTTCGTACCCAGGCACCGGTAATCCGACAGACAAAATGCTGCGCTCCGCATAAACGGCTGGTCTGGGGAAGCTGCGGTGCGGCGTAATACTGGCCGACGAATGTCTCTTGTGGGCCGATTGTGTTCTCTAATCTGTCAATGCGCGTTTTCTGAGCGTCCTTCTTCTTGCGTCTGAGGTTGCCTTTGTTCTCTTCGAACTCGGTGGTTCAT
>JBAVQZ010000024.1:0-2435 GCA_049694515.1 Paracoccaceae bacterium
GGACGTGGCGGCGTTTGACCGCCGCGCCGGCACCGGCGGCGGCCGCTTGAGCGCGATGCTGGAGTTCATCGCCGCAAGCGCCTCGGTCCTTGTCGCGCTGCAGATCGAGGATATTCTGGGGATGGAGGAGCAGCCGAACCTGCCGGGCACGATCCACGACCACCCCAACTGGCGCCGCCGCCTGCCCAAGGGGCCGGCCGCGCTGGCCGATGACGAGATGCTGCAACAGGCCGCGGCCATCATGGCACGGCATGGAAGATAGGGAGGCATACCGATGAAGGCCTACACCGTCGAGACCAGCCCGATCGAGGGGCAGAAGCCGGGCACATCGGGGCTGCGAAAGAAGACCCGAACCTTCATGCAGGCGCACTACCTCGAAAACTTCATCCAGTCGGTCTGGAACGGCATCGGCGGGGTGAAGGGCAAGACCCTCGTCCTTGGCGGCGACGGGCGCTATTTCAACGACCGCGCGGCGCAGGTGATCCTTCGCATGGCCGCGGCGGGCGGCGCTGCGAAGGTCATCGTGGGGCAGGGGGCCCTGATGTCCACCCCTGCGGCCTCGCACATGATCCGCAGCCGCAAGGCCGATGGCGGGATCATCCTTTCGGCCAGCCACAACCCCGGCGGCCCGGACGAGGATTTCGGCGTGAAATACAACACCGCCAATGGCGGCCCCGCGCCCGAGGAGGTGACCAACGGCATCTTCGCGGCCACGAAGGAGATCGCCGCGTATCAAATCGTCGAGGCGCAGGACGTCGATCTGTCGGCGCTTGGCGAAAGCGAGCTTGCCGGGATGCGGGTCGAGGTGGTCGATCCCGTCGCCGACTACCAGGCGCTGATGGAGACGCTGTTCGATTTCGACGCGATCCGCGCGCTCATCGCCTCTGGCTTCACGCTGCGTTTCGACGCGATGCACGCGGTCACGGGGCCTTATGCGACCGCGATCCTCGAAGGTGCGCTTGGCGCCGCGCCCGGCAGCGTCGTCAACGCAACGCCGCTGCCCGATTTCGGCGGCGGCCACCCCGACCCGAACCCGATCTGGGCCAAGCCCCTGATCGACCTGATGACGGGGCCGGACGCGCCGGATTTCGGCGCCGCCTCGGATGGTGACGGCGACCGCAACATGATCGTCGGGCGCGGCTGCTACGTCACGCCGTCGGACAGCCTCGCAGTTCTGGCCGCTAACGCGCATCTCGCGCCGGGCTATTCCGGCGGTTTGAAGGGGGTGGCGCGGTCGATGCCCACATCTCGGGCGGTGGACCGGGTTGCAAGGGCCAAGGGAATCGACTGCTACGAGACGCCCACGGGCTGGAAATTCTTCGGCAATCTTCTGGATGCCGGGCGCGTGACCCTTTGCGGCGAGGAAAGCGCCGGCACCGGTTCGGACCATGTGCGCGAGAAGGACGGGCTTTGGGCGGTGCTGCTCTGGCTGGATATCCTTGCGGTGCGGCGCCAGCCGGTGTCCGAGATCATGGCCGCGCATTGGGCGGAATACGGGCGCGACTACTACTCCCGCCACGATTACGAGGGCGTCGATGCCGCTGCGGCGGGCGAGATGATGGTGGCGCTGCGCCGCAAGCTGCCCGACCTGCCGGGCACAGCAATCTTGGGCCTGAAGGTCGAGTCGGCGGACGAGTTTGCCTATGACGATCCGGTGGACGGATCGCGGACCGAAGGGCAGGGGATACGCATCGCCTTCGCGGGTGGCGCGCGTATCGTGTTCCGCCTGTCGGGCACCGGCACGCAGGGCGCGACGCTGCGGG
The DNA here is from genome assembly GCA_049694515.1 of Paracoccaceae bacterium. Classification (GTDB taxonomy): domain Bacteria; phylum Pseudomonadota; class Alphaproteobacteria; order Rhodobacterales; family Rhodobacteraceae; genus JADQCB01. Next base: position 1,764 of record JBAVQZ010000024.1, read on the forward strand.
TGTACCTGGAGCGGTTCGAGGGCGATCCGGACAGGATGGATCGCGACCCGCAGGCGGCGCTGGCAAAGGTGATCGCGGCCGCCGACTCGGTTGCCGGAATCGCCGAGCGCCTGGGACGCGATTCTCCGGACGTGGTGACCTGATCCGGCGCGACTCTCGGCGCAATTTTGGCACGCCGGGCGATACGCGCCGGTCCCGAGCGCGCCAAGACGGGGCGGATCGGCCCGTGTCGGCCCCGGAAAGCCGCTCCGAATAGGGGTCATTCCGGCCGTCGGGCGGTTTATTGCAGTTTTGTGGCAGAAAATCGAAAAAAGCCCTTGCGAAGCCCGCCGCCGGTCCGTAAATACGCCTTCACCGACGCGGCGGACACGCAACGGACGGTAAAAACAACAGAGGCAGATGAGGCGGGCGCGCCAGACAAGACATGGCGCTTCTGTTGATTTTGTCTCCTGCTCTTTGACATTGCGGGTTACTGAAGAGATATGTGGGCGGTTTGGTCTGTTTCGATGGATCAACCTCTTCATATCGGCTCATTAGGGTTTCGGCCCGATGATGTGAGTGTCAGCTTCACTGTTTGGCGGCTTTCGGTCTCTTTGGAGGTCTGAAGCACGTTGAACAGAAATGACATCCCCGATCTGATCGGGGATGACGATGTGCAGAGGTTCGAACGTC
>JBAVQZ010000025.1:0-3874 GCA_049694515.1 Paracoccaceae bacterium
TTCTCGAAGCGCAGGATATTGCCCACCTCGGCGCCGCGCCAGCCATAGATCGACTGATCGTCGTCGCCCACGCAGCAAATGTTGCGATGCCCCTGCGCCAGCAGCCGCAGCCAAAGATACTGCGCCACGTTGGTGTCCTGGTATTCGTCCACCAGGATGTAACGGAACCAGCGCTGATACTGCGCCAGCACATCCTCATGCGTCTGGAAGATCGTCACCACATGCAGCAGCAGATCACCGAAATCCACGGCGTTGAGCGTTTTCAGCCGCTGCTGATACTCCGCGTAAAGCTCCACCCCCATGTTGTTGAACGCCGAGGCTTCTGCCACCGGCACCTTCTCCGGCGTCCAGGCGCGATTCTTCCAGTGGTCGATGATCCCGGCCAGTTGCCGCGCGGGCCAGCGCTTGTCGTCGATATTGGCAGCCGCCAGCAGCTGTTTCAAAAGGCGGATCTGGTCGTCGGTGTCGAGGATGGTGAAGTTGGATTTCAGCCCCACCAACTCGGCGTGGCGGCGCAAGAGCTTGACGCAAATCGCGTGGAACGTGCCCAGCCACGGCATCCCCTCGACGGTCTGGCCCAGCAGCTTCGCCACCCGCTCCTTCATCTCGCGGGCGGCCTTGTTGGTGAAGGTGACGGCAAGGATTTCGTTGGGCCGCGCCGCGCCTGTGTTCAGCAAATGCGCGATGCGCGTGGTCAGCGCCTTGGTCTTGCCAGTGCCCGCGCCCGCAAGCATCAGCACGGGGCCATCCAGCGCCTCGACCGCCTCGCGCTGGGCGGGGTTCAGATCGTCCAGATAGGCGGTCGGCCGCGCCGCCATGGCGCGCGCCGAAAGCGACATCGCCGCGCCCGCCTCGAAAGCCTCGTCTTCGTCCAGCCTGCTCATGGTGGCAATCTAGCCCGGTTCCGGACGGAGTTAAAGAATTGTTCGCAGATTGTTCCAGACGATCCTGTGGACATTTCGCCTCGCCCGCGAACAAATGCGTGCATGGATCTGCACAGCCGTTATCCCGCCATTTCCGACCTGGGCGACCGCGCCCGCCGCCGCATTCCGCGGTTCGTGTGGGAATATCTCGACAGCGCGACAGGGACAGAAGCCACCCAGAGACGCAACCGGGCCGCGCTGGACGCGGTGACAATGGTGCCGTCGATTCTGCACGGCGAATTCACGCCGGATTTGTCGGTCGAGCTTCTGGGCCGTTCGCACCCCTTGCCGGTCGGCATGGCGCCTGTGGGCATGTCCGGGCTGGTCTGGCCGGATGCCGAGCGGCTTTTGGCGCGTGCCGCCACGGCCGAGGGGCTGCCCTATGGCCTGTCCACCGTGGCCAGCCGTACCCCCGAGGAGGTCGGTGCGGCGCTGGACGGCAACGGCTGGTTCCAGATGTATCCGCCGCGCGACCCCGAGATCCGGGCCGACATGATGGATCGCGCCCGCCGCGCCGGGTTCCGCGTTCTGGTGCTGACCGCCGACGTGCCCGTGGCCAGCCGGCGAGAGCGGCAGGTCCGCTCGGGTCTGCGGCAGCCGCCGAAACTGACCCCGCGGCTGATGGCGCAGGTGGCGCGCTGCCCGGCATGGGCGCTTGGAACCGCCCGGATGGGGATGCCGCGGATGCGGCTTCTGGACAGCTACGCCGATACGGCGCAGAGCCTTGGTTCGACGGCGCATGTCGGATATCTGCTGCGCACCTCGCCCGACTGGGAGTATCTGCGGCGCTTGCGCGCGGAGTGGGAGGGACCACTGGTGGTCAAGGGGGTGCTGCGCGCCGATGACGCGGCAAGGCTGCAGGACGAGGGCGCCGACGCGATCTGGATCAGCAACCATGCCGGCCGGCAGTTCGATGCGGCCCCCGCAACGGCCGAGGTGCTGCCCGAGATCCGTGCCGCGACCACACTGCCGGTGATCTTCGATGGCGGGATCGAGGGCGGGCTGGACATCTGCCGGGCCTTCGCGCTGGGGGCCGATTTCGTGATGCTGGGCCGCGCCTGGCACTATGCCTTGGGGGCGCTTGGCGCGGCGGGGCCAACGCATCTGGCCGACATCCTGCGCAAGGATCTCGAGGCGAATATGGGCCAGTTGGGTGTCCGCCGGCTGTCCGACTTGCCGGGCAGCCTGCGCCGGACAGGCTGAGAAATGGGGCGCGAAATGTTTCACAAATCTTTCGCGACCTCGCGCACGGGTATTGCGCTGCAGCGCAGCATGACTATACCAAATGCCAAGCACAGGCGCCGGGCGGCCACCGCCCGCGTATCGGACTGACCCAAGCGAAAGGGCCTGCCCATGGCTGACTTCAGGAAGATCCTCATCGCCAACCGCGGCGAGATCGCCATCCGTATCATGCGCGCCGCCAACGAGATGGGCAAACGCACCGTCGCCGTCTACGCCGAGGAGGACAAGCTTAGCCTGCACCGCTTCAAGGCCGACGAGGGGTATCAGATCGGCGAGGGGCTGGGTCCCGTGGCCGCCTATCTTTCAATTGAGGAGATCATCCGGGTCGCGAAGATGTCGGGCGCCGACGCGATCCATCCCGGCTATGGTCTTCTGTCTGAAAACCCCGAATTCGTCGATGCCTGCAATGCGGCCGGCATCGCCTTCATCGGGCCGAAGGCGGAAACCATGCGCGCCCTGGGCGACAAGGCCAGCGCCCGCAAGGTCGCCATCAAGGCCGGCGTGCCGGTGATCCCGGCGACCGAGGTGCTGGGCGAGGATATGGACGCGATCCGCGCCGAGGCGAAAGAGGTCGGCTATCCCCTGATGCTCAAGGCCAGCTGGGGCGGCGGCGGGCGCGGGATGCGCCCGATCATGAAAGAGAGCGAGCTTGAGGGCAAGGTTCGCGAAGGCCGGCGCGAGGCCGAGGCGGCATTCGGCAACGGCGAGGGCTATCTGGAAAAGATGATCCTCAAGGCCCGCCATGTCGAGGTTCAGATCCTGGGCGACTCCCACGGCAATATCTATCATTTGTGGGAGCGCGACTGTTCGGTCCAGCGCCGCAACCAGAAAGTGGTGGAACGCGCGCCCGCGCCCTATCTGTCCCACGCGCAGCGCGAGCATCTGTGCGGCCTCGGCAAGAAGATCGCCGAAGAAGTGAATTACGAATGCGCCGGCACGATCGAGTTCCTGATGGATATGGAAACCGGCGAATTCTACTTCATCGAGGTCAATCCCCGCGTTCAGGTCGAGCACACCGTCACCGAAGAGGTGACCGGAATCGACATCGTGCGCGCCCAGATCCTGATCGCCGAGGGCAAGAGCCTGGTCGAGGCGACCGGCGTCGCCTCGCAATACGACGTGGGGCTGAAGGGCCATGCGCTGCAGTGCCGGGTGACGACCGAGGACCCGACCAACAACTTCATCCCCGATTATGGCCGGATCACGGCCTATCGCTCGGCCTCGGGCATGGGCATCCGGCTGGACGGCGGCACCGCCTATGCCGGGGCGGTGATCACCCGCTATTACGACTCGCTGCTGACCAAGATCACCGCCTGGGCGCCGACGCCCGAAGCGGCGATCGCCCGGATGGACCGTGCCCTGCGCGAATTCCGCATCCGCGGCGTGGCCACGAATATCGCCTTCGTCGAGAACCTGCTCAAGCACCCGACATTCCTGAACAACGAATACCACACGAAATTCATCGACGAGACGCCGGAGTTGTTCGATTTCAAACCGCGGCGGGACCGGGCGACCAAGATCCTGACCTATCTCGCCGACATCACCGTCAATGGCCACCCCGAGACCGAGGGCCGCGTTCGCCCACCGGCGCAGGCCAAGGTGCCGAAACCCCCGAAACCCGCGACGGACCAACCCGCCAAGGGGACCCGGCAGATCCTCGAGGCGTCCGGCCCGCAGGCCGTGGCCGACTGGATGGCGGCGCAGAAACA
>JBAVQZ010000026.1:0-2269 GCA_049694515.1 Paracoccaceae bacterium
GCCTCGAACTCGCCCCTGCCGGTCTCCACGCGCCAGCCGGTTCCGGTGCGCGCGATGGCGGTGACGCGCTGGCCGGTCAGCACCTGCCCGCCATTGCCGCGCAGCTCTTTCGCGAAGTTCTGCAGCAGGCGGTCGGTGTCCATGTCCCAAGCCTCGGCATGATAGCCCGCAAAGCCCACCGTTTCGGGGTTCAGGATCGGGATCATGGCGCGGGCGTCCGGGACGGAAATCTCCCGCATCTCCATCTTCGCGCTGTCGCGTTCGAACAGCTCGCGCTGATCGGGCCGCGCGACGATCATCAGCCCGCGCGGCGACAGGATGCCGCCATTGGCGTGCATGTGATACTCCTGCGACGCACGGTTCAGGGTCGAGGCCGTGGGGTGGCCATAGCTCACGTCGAACAGCGATGCCGAGCGGCCCGAGGCGTGAAAGCCCATCGCGTCCTCGGCCTCCAGAACCGTGACCCGGCCCAGATGCGACAGCCGCGCCCCGGCAGAGATACCGGCAATGCCGCCGCCGATAATGATGATGTCCTGCGTCATGGGGCATCATTTGCATGCGCGCGCCGGAAAGAAAAGGCCCGCCGGGGTGGCGGGCCTTCGCGTGATCATGATGTGGTGTGACCTATTTCGGGATCTCGCCGCTGATCCCCTCGACATAGAAATCCATGCCCAGCAGCGTGCCGTCGTCGGCGGTTTCGCCATCGGCCAGCCAGGCCGAGCCGTCCTGCTTGTTCAGCGGCCCGGTGAAGGGATGGTGGTCGCCCGAACCGATGGAGGCTTTCAGCGCCTCGGCCTCGTCGCGCACATCCTGCGGCACGTCCTCGGAATAGGGCGCGAAGGCGACCATGCCGGCACCGATGCCGTCCCAGGTGTCGTCGGATTGCCACGTGCCGTCCATCACCTTGGCGACACGCTCGATATAGTAGGGCCCCCAGTTGTCGATGATCGAGGTCAGCTGCGCCGTCGGGCCGAAATTCGTCATGTCCGAGGCCTGGCCGAAGGCGTGGATGCCCTTGTCCTGCGCGATCGACATCGGCGCGGTGGAATCGGTGTGCTGCATCAGGATGTCGGCGCCCTGCTCGATCAGCGCGTTGGCGGCGTCCGCCTCTTTCGCCGGGTCGAACCATGTATAGACCCAGACGATCTTGAACTGGACGTCCGGGTTGGCCTTCTTGGCGTGGATATAGGCCGAGTTGATGCCCCGGATCACCTCGGGGATCGGGTAGGAGGCGATGTAGCCGATCGTGTTGGTCTTGGTCATCCGGCCCGCGATATGGCCGATCACCGCGCGCCCCTCGTAGAAGCGCGCCGAATAGGTGCCCACGTTGTCGGCCCGCTTGTAGCCGGTGGCATGCTCGAACTTCACGTTCGGGAACTTCTTGGCCACGTTCAGCGTGGCGTCCATGAAGCCGAAGGAGGTGGTGAAAATTATGTCGCAACCCGACAGCGCCATCTGGGTGATTGCCCGCTCGGCATCCGCGCCCTCGGGCACGTTTTCCTGATAAACCGTCTCGACCTTGTCGCCATACTCTTTCTCGACCGCCAGGCGGCCCTGGTCATGCTCGTGCGAATAGCCGAAATCGCCGATCGGGCCGACATAGATCCAGCCGCCCTTGACCTTGTCCTGTTGCGCCCAGGCCGCGCCGGTCGAGGCGAGGCCGAGTGCCGCGGCCGTTCCGGCCAGCATCGTTCTGCGTTTCATATCCAGAAATCTCCCTTGTTGGTCCGGGGCGTGCCCCCGGGTTGAAATTCGGCCTCTAGCTCGAGGCGTGGAAAATGCGGCCCAGCGAGGCCGGCGCGTTCAGCGCCGCGCGGCCCCGGTCGGCCGACATGATGACCAGCACCAGGATGGTTATCAGATAGGGCGACATCGACAAATACTGCACCGGGATCGCCAGGCCGGCCGCCTGGAGATTCAGTTGCAGAACGCTCACCCCGCCGAAAAGATAGGCGCCCAGCAGGACGCGCGACGGCTTCCACGAGGCGAATACGACGATGGCGAGCGCGATCCAGCCAGCACCGGCGGTCATGCCCTCGGTCCATTGCGGCACACGCACGAGGCTCAGATAGGCCCCGCCCAGCCCGGCACAGCCGCCGCCGAACGTGATCGCCGCCAGACGGATCCGCACCACCTTGTAGCCAAGCGCATGCGCGGCATCGTGGTTCTCGCCCACGGCGCGCAGGATCAGCCCCGCGCGGCTGTAACGCAGCATCGCCCAGACCCCGGCCAGCAGCGCCAGCGAGACATAGACGATCACGTCATGCGA
>JBAVQZ010000027.1:0-3744 GCA_049694515.1 Paracoccaceae bacterium
TGCCCCATCTTCTGCCAGAAGGTCGGAAACCCGCCCGGGCGCCCCTCGGGCATCAAAGCTTTCCGGCGAGATACATATCCAGATCGTCCAGCCGGTCCTGGCCCCAGAACCGCTCGGCCCCGTCCACGACATAGAAGGGCGAGCCGAACACCCCGTCGGCGACCGCCTCTTCCAGGTTGCGGGCATAGGTCTCGGCCCCCATAAGAAGACCCTTGTCGGCCAGATCGGCGTCGAAGCCGCTGGCCGCCAGGCAATCGCGCACGACCTTATCCTCGGCGATGTCCTTCTCCTCGGCCCAGCAGGCGCTCAGCAAGCCGTGGGCAAGCGCGCCGACATCGCCGCCCCCTGCCGCCTGCGCGGCGATGATCGCATAGGCCGAAGGCGCGGCATTGGTCGGGAAATGCGCGGGCTTCAGCGTGATCGGCATGTCGGCCTTTGTCGCCTGCCGGCGCAATTCCTGAAGGCGGTATTCCTGACGGCTTTCATGGCGCTGGGGCGGCGGGGTGCCGCCGGTGCGCCCGAACAGCGCCATGATATCCATCGGCTTGTATGTGATCGTGGCCCCGTGACGCGCCGCGATTTCCTCCAGCCGTGTGCCCGCAAGATAGGTGAAGGGGGAAATCGTGGAAAAATAATAATCTACATGGGCCATCTTGCCGCCTCCTCGCCGCGTTCGCTTTGCAAGACGGTAACCGGGTGATAAGCGGTGTCAACGTCACGAATCCGTCAAGTGGACGCCGCACCTGGGGACCTGCAACATGCCTTCTGTCACAGAACCGAAACTGATTTCCGGCAACGCCAACCGACCGCTGGCTGCCGCCATTGCCCGCCGCATGTCGATGCACAGGGGCGTGAATGTCGGCCTGGTCGAGGCCCGGGTCGAACGGTTCAACGATCAGGAGATCTTTGTCGAGGTCTACGAGAACGTCCGGGGCGAGGACATGTTCATCATCCAGCCCACGTCGAACCCGGCCAACGACAACCTTATGGAACTGCTGATCATGACCGACGCGCTTCGCCGCTCCAGCGCCGCGCGGATCACGGCGGTGATCCCTTATTTCGGCTATGCAAGGCAGGACCGGCGTACCAAGGCGCGCACACCGATCTCGGCCAAGTTGGTGGCCAACCTGCTGACCGAGGCGGGAATCGAGCGGGTGCTGACGATGGACCTGCACGCGGCGCAGATCCAGGGCTTTTTCGACATCCCCGTGGACAACCTTTATGCCGCGCCGGTCTTCGCGCTGGATATCGAACATCATTTCCGCGGCAAGCTTGAGAACGTCACCGTCGTCTCGCCCGATGTCGGCGGCGTGGCCCGCGCCCGCGACCTGGCCCAGCGGATCGGCTGTGGCCTTGCGATCGTGGACAAGCGCCGGGTGCGGCCCGGCGAGGTGGCCGAAATGACGGTGATCGGCGACGTGAAGGGCCAGTCCTGCATCATCGTCGATGACATCTGCGACACGGCCGGCACGCTCTGCAAGGCCGCCGAGGTGCTGCTGGAGAACGGCGCGAGCGAGGTGCATTCCTACATCACGCATGGCGTCCTGTCCGGCCCGGCGGTGGAGCGGATCACCAATTCCACCATGAAAAGCCTGGTGATTACCGATTCCATCCAGCCGACCGCGGCGGTGAAGGGCGCGCCGAACATCCGCATCGTGAACACGGCGCCGATGTTCGCGCAGGCGATCATGAACATCTGGAACGGCACCTCCGTCTCCTCGCTGTTCGAGCATGAGACGCTGGCCCCGATTTATGAGGGCATGTATTCCGTCGGCGCCTGACGGCCGGGCAGGTCAGTAAACTTCCCAGTCGTCGTCGTTCGGAATCTCCCCGATCGCGGTCCAGTCGGCGCGGATACGCGCGACTCGGGTGTCGGCCCATGTCCGGAACACGATCTCGAATCCCGTGACCGTTATCTTGCCGGCCGAAATGTCGGCGCGCGGATTGGTCTGCCTGTCCAGATCCCACATCGACATCCCGACCATCACTGCGGGAATTGCACGGAAGGTCTGCGCGAAGGCCACCGCCCGGCGGACAGTTCGCGGACCAGTGCCGGTCCACATCTCTCCGTCATCCTCGAAATCCGAGAACAACACGACCGAGCCCTGATCGACGCCCAGAAAGCGGCTTTCGAACTTTCGCATACCTCAACTTCTCTTACCCCGGGTCCAATATTGCCGGAAAGGCCGGTGATTTCGACCAAAAACGGCAAAAGGCCCCGTTTCCGGGGCCTTTCCTAGGATCCGCCACGGCGGGCCGGGTCAGTCGTTGGGCAACCGCGGCTCCAGCCCGATGCGACCGCCCATGGCGACCATGTCCGACAGAAGCTTGGCGGCGTCGTCCACGAAATCGGGATGCGCCTCTTTCTTGGCCTCGTGAGCCTCGGCGACCATCTCGTCGACCATGTCCTGGGTCACTTCCTCGACCGCATGGGCGCGCTCGGCCAGGACGGTCACGCCCTCGGCCGTGATTTCGGCGAAGCCGCCGGTCACGACATAGGTCGTGGCGCCCTCGGCCGTGACCACCTCCAGCACGCCGGGGCGCAGGCTGGTGATGACCGGCGCGTGATCGGGCATCACCGTCATGTCGCCCTCGGCGCCCGGGACGTGCACCTCTTTCGCCTGAACGGAGGCAAGCCTGCGTTCGGGCGCGACAAGGTCGAATTGCATCGTATCAGCCATTCAGGCCTCCTCAGGCGGCGTCGGACGCCATTTTCTCGGCTTTGGCAACCACTTCCTCGATATCGCCGACCATGTAGAAGGCGGCTTCCGGCAGGTGGTCGTATTCGCCGGCAACAACGGCCTTGAAGGACTCGATGGTCTTTTCTAGCGGCACCTGTTTGCCGTCGGCGCCGGTAAACACCTTTGCCACGTCGAATGGCTGCGACAGGAAACGCTGGATCTTCCGGGCGCGGGCCACGGTAAGCTTGTCCTCTTCGCTCAGTTCGTCCATGCCGAGAATGGCGATGATGTCCTGAAGCGACTTGTAGCGCTGCAGGATGCCCTGCACGTCACGCGCGACCTGGTAGTGCTCCTCGCCCAAAACCGCCGGGTCCATCAGGCGAGAGGTAGAGTCGAGCGGGTCCACCGCCGGGTAGATACCCAACTCGGAAATCGCGCGCGACAGCACCGTGGTGGCGTCGAGGTGCGCGAACGAGGTGGCCGGCGCCGGGTCGGTCAGGTCGTCCGCAGGCACGTAGATCGCCTGCACCGAGGTGATCGCCCCCGCTTTGGTGGAGGTGATCCGCTCCTGCAGCGCGCCCATGTCGGTCGCCAGCGTCGGCTGATAGCCCACGGCCGACGGGATGCGACCCAGAAGCGCCGACACCTCGGAGCCCGCCTGGGTGAAGCGGAAGATGTTGTCGATGAAGAGGAGCACGTCCTGGCCCCCTTCGTCGCGGAAATACTCCGCGGCGGTGAGTCCGGTAAGGGCGACGCGGGCGCGGGCGCCGGGAGGCTCGGTCATCTGGCCGTAGATGAGGGCGGTCTTGTCAATGACGCCGGACTCCTTCATTTCCAGCCAGAGGTCGTTACCCTCGCGGGTGCGCTCGCCAACGCCAGCGAAGACGGAGTAGCCGCCGTGCTGCTTGGCGACGTTGTTGATCAGCTCCATGATCAGCACGGTTTTCCCGACGCCGGCGCCGCCGAACAGCCCGATCTTGCCGCCGCGCAGGTAGGGCTCCAGCAGGTCGATGACCTTGATGCCGGTCTCGAACATCTGGACCTCGGTCGACTGGTCCTCGAG
>JBAVQZ010000028.1:0-3467 GCA_049694515.1 Paracoccaceae bacterium
GGGCAGCACCGCGCAGTCATAGCCGCGCGCCGCCCAGGCCTCGTGATCGGGCCTGAAGCCCTGAATGACATGCACCCGGTCCTTCGGCAGGGCGGAGAGGTCGGTGTCGGCCCGCGGACCGAACACGGCGATGCGGCCACCTTCCGGCAGCGGCACCACGCCGGTTTCAAGCGCATTGGACAGGCGGCTTTCACGCATGGGTCGGCGGGCGGCGCCCTATTCCTTTTCCATGGTGCATTGCAGCGGGTGCTGGTGGCGCCGGGCGAAATCCATCACCTGCGCGACCTTGGTCTCTGCGATCTCGAAGGAAAACACGCCGACCACGGCGACGCCCTTCTTGTGCACCGTCAGCATCAGCTCGAACGCCTGCGCGTGACTGAGGCCGAAGAACCGTTCCAGAACATGAACGACGAATTCCATCGGGGTGTAATCGTCATTCAGGATCAGCACCTTGTAGAGCGGCGGACGCTGCGTCTTGGCGCGCGTCTTCGTGATGACGCCGGTTTCGTCATCGGTGCCGTCCTTCCGGTCGGACATGATCAGCTGTTGCCAGGTTGCCACGTTCGGGCCCCGCGTGTTTCGGATGGTTTCGACCTGAGATTCTTTATATATCGCGCACACCCGATCTGAAAAGGGGCGCGGCGGGCCGCAGGCCCGCGGATGCAGGGGAGATTTCGTCAAATGACACGCAACCTGACGACGATCGGCCTGGATGCGGATGACACGCTTTGGCAGAATGAGCAATTCTTCCGCATGACGCAGCAACGATTCGCCGAGCTTCTGGCCGATTACGCGGCACCCGATCATCTGCACGGCCGTCTGCTCGCCGCCGAGCGGCGCAATCTGGGTCATTACGGATTCGGCATAAAGGGTTTCGTCCTGTCGATGATCGAGACCGCCATCGAGGTCACCGGAGAGAAGGTGCCCGCGTCGGTGATCGGGCGAATCCTGGAAGCGGGCCAGGACATGCTGCAACACCCGATCGAGTTGCTGCCCCATGCACGCGCGGCGGTCGAGGCTCTGGCCGGCAGCCACCGCCTTTTGCTGATCACCAAGGGCGACCTGCTGGACCAGGAACGCAAGCTCGCGCAGTCGGGACTGGGGGAGTTGTTCGACGGGGTCGAAATCGTCAGCGACAAGACACCGGACGTCTATGCCGCGATCTTCGCGCGCCAGGGCGACGGGGCTGAACGCGCGATGATGGTCGGCAACTCCCTTCGATCCGACGTGCTTCCCGCGATCGAGGCCGGGGCCTGGGGCGTGCATGTGCCGCACGACCTGACCTGGACACTGGAACATGCCGAAGCCCCCGAAGGCCTTGATCGCTATAGCGAATTGCCGCACTTGGGCGAGTTGCCAGCGTTGGTGGCCGGGCTGGAATGACATGTTGCGGGTCCAGGCGCCTGCACAACCATATGTTGCAGCAACCTGAAAGTCGCCGGAAAACTCTTTGAATTTAAGGTATTTTGCGGCTGACCGGCTTGTGCTAGGATTTTCGCCAACAAACAAGCTGACCGGAAAAATCCGGCGGTGCGAGGCAGTAGAAGGCAAAAACCGTGCAGCAATCGGGGAAGTGTGTCCGGAACGGACTGATTTTGATCTTTGCGGCGCTGGTGATCGTGGCCATGCCGCTGCGTGCCATGGCGGCGCCATCTGCGGCGTTCGTGATCGACGCGCGAAGCGGCGAGGTCCTGTATTCCCAGAACGCCGACACGCGGCTGCATCCGGCCTCCCTGACCAAGATGATGACGCTCTATATCACGTTCGAAGCGGTGGAGCATGGCGAGATTTCCCTGGACGACATGGTGACGATCTCGAAACACGCGGCGGCCGAGCCGGCCTCGAAGCTGTGGATGAAACCGGGCCAGAAGATCAAGCTGCGGTACCTGATCCGCGCCGCAGCTGTGAAATCGGCCAATGACGCCGCCACCGCCATCGGCGAGGCTATCGAGGGCAGCGAGGCGGCCTTCGCCCGCCGCATGAACCGCACCGCCAAGGCGCTGGGGATGACCCGCACCACCTTCAAGAACGCCAACGGACTGACGCGGGAGGGCCACCTTTCGACCGCGCGGGACATGACGACGCTGGGCCGGCACCTGTTCTTCGACTTTCCCGACTACTACAACCTGTTTTCGCGCACTTCGACGGATGCGGGGATCAAGACGGTCTACAGCTCCAACCGGCGGTTCCTGAACAGCTACCGGGGCGCGGACGGCATCAAGACCGGTTATACCAACGCCTCGGGCTTCAACCTCGTTGCGTCCGCCCAGCGGGGCGACAAGCGCATCATCGCGACGGTGTTCGGCGGTCGCTCCTCGGCGGCGCGCAACGCGCGCGTGGCCGAGTTGCTGGACCTGGGATTCCGCAAGGCGCCGACGCGTGTTGCCGTGCGCCGCCCGGAACGCCCGGCCTATGCAGGGCATGTCGGCGACGACGACCGCTCGGGCAAGACGATCCGGCTGGTGACGACGATCAAGAAATCGCTTCGGCCGAAGATGCGTCCGGCACCGGAAACACCCGCGCCGTCCGAGGAAATGCTCGCAGCGATCCAGGACGAAGTTCAAAACGCCGTGGCGCAGGCCAACGCGGCCACGCCCGAAAACGGTCTGACCGCAGCGCCAGAGCCGAAACTTGCGCCCGAAGAAATCACTGTCGCTACTGCTGACGGCAACGGCATGGACGACGGCGCGCTGGGCGAAACGATCATGCCGCGCCCGCGTCCCGCCGAGCTGACGCTTGCATCGCTGAGCGAGGAACCCGATGGCCGCCAGCAAGTGGTCAGCCGGGCCTCCAGCTCGGGGGGGCGCTATTGGGGCATCAATGTCGGCACCTACGGAACCGAGTTTCAGGCTGAAGGAATACTTCTGAAGACCGCGTTGAAAGAAATCGGAACGCTGGACAGCGCCTTGCGTAAGGTCAGCCGCGGCAGCCGCGGCTTCGACGCCAATTTCGTCGGCATGACGCAGGAAGAGGCGGCGCTGGCCTGCCGGCGTTTGCAGGCGCGGGGGTCCGATTGCACCCCTTTCGGGCCGTCGTCCTAGAATGACCGATTTCGTGATTCCCGCGCCCGCGCAGCCCGCGGTCGCCGTCGCGGGACGGTCCGCCCGTTTTCCGGTGCGGCGCATCTTCTGTGTCGGGCGCAACTATGCCGAACATGCACGCGAGATGGGCAATGACGAGCGCGAGCCGCCCTTCTTCTTCACCAAGCCGGCCGATGCGCTGGTGGCCGATGGCGCCACGATCCCCTATCCGCCCGCGACGCACGACCTGCATTACGAGGCGGAGCTGGTGGCCGCCATCGGCCAGGGCGGCGCGAACATCGCGCCGGGCGACGCGCTGACCCACGTCTGGGGTTATGCCGCCGGCAACGACCTGACGCGCCGCGATCTGCAGGGCGAGGCGAAGGCGATGCGGCGCCCCTGGGACATGGGCAAGGCCTTCGACAATTCGGCCGTCTGCGGTGCGCT
>JBAVQZ010000029.1:0-5291 GCA_049694515.1 Paracoccaceae bacterium
CGGCCGGCCGGAGCTAGCGGCGGCGCGCCCGACAGCCCGTCAGCCCGCGTTCGTGTCGTCCTTCATCAGGCGCTCGGCCTTCTTGCGCACCAGCACGGTCCGCAAGTCGTGCATGGCCAGCAGAAGCGCGTCGGTCACCGTCTCGAGCTGCTCGTCGGTGGCGCGCGACTGCGCCCAGTGCGTCGTCAGGTTCAGGTGATCCACAGCGCGCAGGATGTCGTCGATTGCGCGTTCTTCCAGCACCTCGCGGCGGTCCGCGATCCAGCCCTCGATGATCTCGATATCCTCGGCGGTCAGATCGCGGTCGCCATGCGGCTTGATCTCGCCGTTGCGGACGTTGACCACTGCGATCTGATCCATGTCGATGCGGCGCTGCCGGTTCTCGGTATCGAGGCGGAACACCGCCGCGCCATTTTCGCGGACGCGGAAATAATAGTCGGGCAGATCGCCGGCCATGCAGCCCTCGTCAGGTCAGGGAGGCGCAGAAATCCTGAATGCGGGTGCAAGCCTCTTTCAGCGCGTCGTCCGACGTAGCGTAGCTGACGCGGAAATTCGGCGAAAGCCCGAAGGCGGCGCCGAACACCACGGCAACCCCCTTTTCCTCCAGCAGCGCCTTGGCGAAGGTCTCGTCATCGGCGATCTTCGTTCCCGCGGCCGAAGTCTTGCCGATGCAGCCCGCGATCGACGGATAGACATAGAACGCCCCCTCCGGCACCGGGCAGGTCACGCCCTCGGCGGCGTTCAGCATTTCGACCACCATGTCGCGGCGGCGCTGAAAGACCTTGTTGTTCTCGGGGATGAAATCCTGCGTGCCGGTCAACGCCTCGAGCGCGGCCCACTGGCTGATCGCGCAAGGGTTCGAGGTGCTTTGCGACTGGATCTTGCGCATCGCCCCGATCAACTCTTCCGGCCCGCCGGCATAGCCGATGCGCCAGCCGGTCATCGCATAGGCCTTTGACACGCCGTTCACGGTGAGCGTGCGGTCGTAGAGACCCGGCTCGACCTCGGCCGGGGTGCAGAATTCGAAGTCGTCATAACGCAGATGCTCGTACATGTCGTCGCTCATCACCCAGACATGGGGGTGGCGCATCAGCACGTCGGTCAGCCCCTTCAGCTCGTCGCGGGTATAGCCCGCGCCGGTGGGGTTGGAAGGCGAATTGAAGATCAGCCACTTGGTCTTGGGCGTGATCGCGGCCTCCAGCTGGTCAGGCGTCAGCTTGAAGCGGTTCTCCAGCGTCGCCTCGACCGCCACCGGCTCGCCGCCCGCCAGCAGCACCATGTCGGGATAGCTCACCCAGTAGGGCGCCGGGATGATCACCTCGTCGCCGGGGTTCAGCGTGGCCATCAGCGCGTTATAGAGGATCTGCTTGCCGCCGGTGCCAACCGATATCTGCGCCGGCGCGTAGTCCAGCCCGTTGTCGCGCTTGAACTTGTCGCAGATCGCCTTTTTCAGCTCGGCGATGCCGTCGACGGCGGTGTATTTCGTCTTGCCCTCGTCGATGGCGCGCTTTCCGGCGGCCTTGATGTTGTCCGGCGTATCGAAATCCGGCTCGCCCGCACCAAGTCCGATCACATCCTTGCCCGCGGCCTTCAGCTCGGCCGCCATGACCGTCACGGCGATGGTGGGCGATGGCTTTACGCGGGAAAGTGTCGCAGACAGGAATGACATGGTCGCCTCCGGTTTGAAAACGGGTTGGTCCCGTCATAAGGTGCGCGTGATAAGCGTTCAAGCAGGTTCGGCAGAAAGGCACAGGCCATGGCCACCGACACGACGACCGAGACCAACTGGTATTCCGAAGGCACCGCGACCTTCGGCGATCGCATGGCGGGCGCGCGCGACGCGCTGGGAATGACGCAGAGCGAGCTGGCCAAGCGAATGGGCGTCAAGCTCAAGACCGTCCGCGCCTGGGAGGACGACCTCAGCGAGCCGCGCGCCAACAAGCTGCAGACGCTGGCCGGGGTTCTCAACGTCTCGATCATGTGGCTGCTGAATGGCGAAGGGCACGGGCTGGATGGCCCGGCGGACGAGGTGGTGCTGCCCGACGACGTGCGCAACATGCTTACCGAGATCCGTCAGGTGAAGACCGAGATGGGCAGGCTGTCGGACCGTCTGGGGCACCTGGAAAAGCGCCTGAGGACCACGTTGAAGGAAGGCGTATGAGCGAAACACGCGAAAACCGCCTGCGTCGGATGAAGATGCGCGCCTGGCACCGCGGCACCAAGGAGATGGACATCATCCTGGGCGGTTATGCCGATGCGCGGCTGACCGCGCTGGCCGACGACCGTCTTGCCATGCTGGACGCGCTGATGGAGGAGAACGACCAGGACCTCTATCAATGGGTGACGGGCCAGCGCCCCGCGCCAGCCGAATTCGCGGGGCTGGTCGATGAGATCGCCGCCCATGCCGGCGCCCGGCCCGGACGCGCACCCGCCTGACTGCCGGGGACGGCGCGGTCCGTTCACCATTTAACCGAATCTTTGAACCTCGGCGCCTATTCCTGTCCGTATCAGCGACGGACGGAGTGATAGATGAGCCTGCAATCCCCCCTGACCGCCCCGCCCCCGCACGGGTTCATGTCCGGCTATCTCGACGCTCTGGCGCTGGTGGAACGGCTGCACCGCCTGCTGCTGGATGTCATAAAGGACGAGTTCGAGCGTGTCGGCGTGCTTGAGATCAACCCGGTTCAGGCGCTGCTGCTGTTCAACATCGGCGACAACGAGGTGACGGCGGGCGAGTTGAAAAGCCGCGGCTACTACCAGGGTTCCAATGTCTCCTACAACCTCAAGAAACTGGTCGAGCAGGGCTACATGCACCACCAGCGGTGCGAGATCGACCGCCGCTCGGTGCGGGTGCGCCTTACCCAGAAGGGCCGCGACATCCGCGACCTGGTCAGCGGCCTGTTCGCGCGGCACGCCGAAGGCGTGCAGGCCCAGGGCGTGATCGGCCCCGACGGTCTGGAAGAGATCACCACCGCCCTGCGCCGGATGGAACGCTACTGGACCGACCAGATCCGGTATATCTATTGACACGCGCGTTCAGCCGCCCGACACCGCGGGCGAAGTGCCGCCAACCACGCGGCTCTGCACCTCGCGGAAAAGTTTGCGCCGCATGACCCTTTCGTAATCGGCGAAACTCGTCGCCGTCTCGACGAAGGCGCCGGGGCCGCGGATCACCTCGTCGCGATAGAAATCGAAAACCTCGCGATCGTTCTCGGTCGCGCCGCCGATGGCCAGCCCGTTCACGGTGACACCGTCCAGCGCGAAATTCTCATAGGCCAACCGCGGGCCGAACCCGTCATTGTTGACCCCGTCGCCCGACACGTCCAGCGTGCGGGCAAGGCAATCCGGCGCCGCGCGGAACACCTTGGCGGCATAGCCGATGCCGTACCCCATCGCGGTGGGAAACTCGGCATAGCGGCGTTTGCTGCCCTGGACGGTGCGCGCGGCCCGAAGGATCGCGCCGGGGCTCGACAGTTCCAGCCAGTTCAGCACCATGTCCTGCTGGTAGCGCCCGCTCCACTCATAGACGGCCAGCGCGACCGGTGTCTCGGGCGCGGCCAGAAGCGCCGCGCGCACCTCGGGCGACAGCAGCGCGCTGGCCACCCCGTCGCGCTGCAGCCGGTCCTCGCGCGCGTTGACCGAGGACGACACGTCCAGCGCCAGAACCAGCGCCAGCCGGCACTCCGCCCCGGCCGGAGCGGCGGCCGCGAGGGCTGCCAGAAGCGCCAGCGCCCTTACCAATGCCCCGTGTTTTCCATGCTGGCCCAGGGTTCGGCCGGCTCCAGCGCCTCGCCCATCTGCAACAGTTCGATCGAGATGTTGTCAGGGCTGCGGACAAAAGCCATCCGCCCGTCGCGCGGCGGCCGGTTGATGGTCACGCCATTGTCCTGAAGGTGCTTGCACATGGCATAGATATCCTCGACCTCGTAGGCAAGATGCCCGAAATGCCGGCTGTCCGACGGCAGCCCCTCGTCCCCGTCCCAGTTCCAGGTCAGCTCCACCGGGCATTCCTCCTGCCCCGGCGGCGCCATGAAGATCAGCGAGAAGCGCCCCTGCTCGCTGTCCATCCGGCGCGTCTGTTTCAGGCCCAGCAGCTCGTAGAACGCCATGGATTTCTCCAGGTCCTTAACGCGGACCATGGTGTGCAGATATCTGATTTTCATGTATGGCTCCTTTCCTCGGGCCTGAACCTAGCACATCACCGCGAAAGGACGAGGGGGTCAGAACGACGATTTGAAGCTGACGGTCAGCCCGTAATCCTCGCTGTCGTAAAGCGCGACGTTCGAGTTGTTGCGCACCGCACTCAGCCCGATTTCGGGGGCAAAGCCGTAATAATCCAAATCAGGCAGAAACACCGAGACGCCGAGCGCCAGCCTGTCGTCGCTGCGCGGCGACGCGCCATAGACCGCCCGGTCGTATTGGCGCCCTTCGTAGCTGAGGCTCAGCCCCAGCTCGGCGCCGGCCAGCGGCTTTGCGAAGCGGTAGTCGATCGTGGCCATTTTCGCCTCATGCGCCACGGTCCCGGCGTCCGAGGCGGTATCGCGCAGACCCACCCCCACCGAAAGACGGTCGCCGTTGCCGAGCTTGCGACGCAGCGCCGCCCCGCCGATCAGCGCGGTGGAGCTGTTGCGCGCGACGTCTTGACGCCATTGTTCCTCGGCCGCGGCCTTGAACCGCAGAATTGTGCGCGGGCCGAGACGGACGCGCTTGGTCATTTCCGCGCGGGCGTAATCGGCCAGCGGATCGCCGCCGTAGAAGCTCTTGCCCAGGGTCAGGTCCAGGCCGATCGGCCCTGCATCGGGCGCGGGGCGCCATGCGACGCCGAAATTCAGTTCGGCGGCCTGATAGGCCAGATCGGACGCGTCCAGATCGGGGGCTTTCGCGCGGGACCCGGCCGAAAGCCGATAGCTCTTGCCCTCGATCGCGCCGCCCAGGTGCAGCATCACCCGGTCGCCGACCGCGTGGCGGTAGCGCGTCTCGGCGCCATACGAGATTTCCAGCCCCGACAAAGCCTGCGCCGCACCGCTCAAAGCGAAGGGTAGCCCGCCGATCACCATCGTGTCGGATTTGGAACCGTTGTTGATATTGGACGACGGCGTGAGGCCGAAGCGCAGCCGGGTCGTCCACGGGTTGCGGCGGCGCACATATTCATAGTCGCGTGTCGCAATGGCCTCGAGCCGCGGGTCGCTGGCGTTCTGCAGCGCGCGGCGCAGCCAGATTTCAGCGCGTGTATAGGCCCCGCGCGCCTGCAGCGCCGCGGCAACCAACCGTGCGGCGCGGAACCGTCTTTC
>JBAVQZ010000030.1:0-10817 GCA_049694515.1 Paracoccaceae bacterium
GCCGGGATCATGGCCTTGAGCATGCGCCTCGCCCCCTCTTTCGGTTTGCCGCAGGCAGGCTAGGCCCCGAATTGGGCGGCATTCGGGCCGCTCACTCGGTCCAGTGCACGTGTGTCAGGTCGTTGGCCTGGGTGGGGGAGTTTGCCCACAGCCCCTCGATCTTGGCGTTCGCCACGCCGGTCTTGGCGAGCTGGAACAGGTAGGCGTTGACGTAATCCTTGGCGATCATCGTCTGGGCATCCTTCAGGATCTCGGAGCGGGCCGACGGATCGGTCGTCTTGCTCAGCTTGTCCATCAGCGCCACGAATTCCGGCTTGCCATACTGGAAATAGTAATCCGGGCGGGCATAGATGTTGATGTCCATCGGTTCGGTGTGGCTGACGATGGTCAGGTCGAAATCCTTGCCCTTGAACACCTGTTCCAGCCATTGCGCCCATTCCATGTTGGTGATCTCGGTCTCGATCCCGACGTCGCGCAGCTGGGCGGCGACGATCTCTCCGCCGCGGCGAGCATAGGACGGCGGCGGCAGCGCGAGGCGCAGCTTCAGATCGGTGACCCCGGCATCCTTCAACAACTGCTTCGACAACTCCGGGTCATAGGCCGACAGCTCGGTCAGATCGACGTAGGCGGGATTGTGCGGCGCGAAATGCGTTCCGATCGGCGTGCCATAGCCGAACATCGCGCCGTCGATGATGTCCTGCCGGTTGATCGCGTGGGCGATGGCCGCGCGCACCCGGACGTCGTCCAGCGGCGGCTGCTTGTTGTTCATCGCCAGGATCGTCTCGCCCTCGGTCGATCCGACGATGACCTTGAAACGCGGATCGGCCTTGAACTGCTCCAGCGTCTCGGGCGCCGGGAAGTTCGGGAAGGCGTCGACATCGCCGGCCATCATCGCGGCGAAGGCGGCGTTGGGGTCCGAGATGAACTTGAACGTGGCTTTCGCCAGCGCCGGTTCTTCTCCCCAGTAATCGGGGTTGCGCGCGATCTCGACCCGGTCGCCCTTGACCCACTTCGTGAAGGTGAACGGACCGGTGCCGATCGGGTCGGTCGCCTCGCTCTCGATGCTTTCGGGCGCCACGATCACCGCGTCGCCCCAGGCCATGTTGAACGGGAAATTGCCGTTCGGCGCCGAGAGCGTGACCTTCACGGTCAGTGGGTCCACCACCTCGACCGTTTCGATCCCGGCGAACAGGGCTTTCTGCGCGTTGGTGCTGTCCTCCGCGCGGGCGCGGTCGAGGCTGAATTTCACGTCCTCGGCATCCATCGTCGTGCCGTCGTGGAATGTCACGCCATCGGCCAGGTGGAAGGTGTATGTCAACCCGTCCTCGCTGATGTCCCAACTGCGCGCCAGGCCGGGCACGACAGAGCCGTCCGGGGCAAACTTGGTCAACCCCTCGAAGATGTTGGAGTAGGTCACCTCGTCGATCGCCGCGGCCGCACCCGAGGTCGGGTCGAGATTGGGCGGCTCCAGCGCCATGCCGATGGTAATCGTGTCCCTTGCAGCGAACGCTGAACTCACGCTCAGCGCGAGCGCGGCGACGGTCATTGCGATGAGGCGCATGTTCTCTCTCCCTTTTCAGGCCACCCGACGCGGGCAGCCCCATGAAACGCGGTGCAGCCGCACAACGCAAGAGCGATACGGCAGGCACCGCATGCATCCGGCGCCCGGGGCTGGATTTTCTGCGCTGCGGCGTTATAAGACGTGTCAAATTTCGTGCAGCCGGGGGAAGACCTTTGAGCCTATCGCATCAAAGGGACGCGACTTGAAACGGGTCCGGAAGTTGGCGGAACTGCGCGCCCTCACCGCCTTGTGGCACGGTGCTGGCGCTCGCGTCGGCGTGGTGATGACCATGGGCGCGCTTCACAAGGGTCACCTTAGCCTGGTGCGCGCCGCCCGCGAAGCCGCGGATCGGGTGATCGTCACGATTTTCGTGAATCCCCTTCAGTTCAACAATCCCGATGATCTTGCCCGCTATCCGCGCACAGAGGATCAGGACTCAGCGCTCCTCGCCCCGCACGGGGTCGATGCGCTTTATGTCCCGGACGTGGATCAGATCTACCCTGAAGGCTTCGCCACGACGGTGTCGGTCGCCAAAATGAGCGAGGGGTTGTGCGGCGCGCACCGGCCGGGCCATTTCGACGGGATGGCGACGGTCGTCACCAAGCTGCTGCTGCAGACCGGGGCGGATTCGACCTTTTTCGGCGAGAAGGATTTTCAGCAGCTCCAGTTGGTCCGCCGCATGGCGCGCGAGCTTGATATCCCGGTCCAGGTGATCGGCTGCGCCACGGTGCGCGAGGCCGACGGGCTGGCAATGTCGTCCCGCAACAGGCGGCTTGGCCCCGAGGATCGCGCGAAGGCACCGGCGCTTTACGCCGCGATGGTCGGGGCCGCCGAGCGGATCCGGCAGGGGGCCGCCGTCGCACCGGAACTGGAACGCGCCGGGGCAGATATCGCCGATGCAGGATTCTCCAAGGTGGAATATCTCGAGCTGCGGGCCGAAGACGGGCTGGCCCCTCTGCCCACCCTGACCGAGCCCGCGCGTCTCCTGGCCGCGGCATGGATCGGCGGGGTAAGGCTGATCGACAATATCCCCGTAACGCCCCCGGCCTAACGTCTTATTGGACCCAATACCCCCGCCAGCGGCACGGGGCTTCGGCTTGGCATCTCCACCAAGTTGCAGATGCAGGAGATCACGCTCTCAGGCATCGAGCGTCAAATGGGTCGCCGGAACGTGGATGATGTGATCCAAAGTCATCCGATCGACCTGACCCGGGACGTCGCGATGATGGCGCCATTCTATTGGGCGCGTGCATGAAAATCACGCCGAGGGGCGCGGTGTCGTTTCGGTGATCCGAAGACTTGTAGCCTGATTTGGACCGTTGGCTCTTGTCCGAAAGGCAAATCAATTGCGGGGCCGTGGTTTTCGGAAATTCTCGGCCTGTCCCTTGAAATTGCAACGGCCGCCGCTGCGGCGGGCTTCTCCAGCGCTCAGTCATCCGGATCCAGCACCGCTTTCAGGAATTCGCGTGTTCGTTCCTTGCGCGGGTTGACGAGCAGCTCCGCCGGCGGTCCTTCCTCCACGATCCCGCCTCTGTCGAAAAAGCACACGCGATCCGATATCTGGCGCGCGAACTGCATCTCGTGCGTAACCAGCAGCATCGTGAGATCGTGCTCCTCGGCAAGCCGGCGGATGACGTTCAGCACCTCTCCCACCAGCTCGGGGTCGAGCGCGGAGGTCGGCTCATCGAACAGCATCACGCGCGGCCGCATCGCCAGCGCCCTCGCAATGCCGACGCGCTGCTGCTGTCCGCCAGACAGTTGGTGCGGGTATTTGTCGGCCTGGTCGGCCAACCCCACCATCTCCAGCAGGTCTTCGGCGCGCTGCCTTGCTTCCACCTTCGACAGCTTCAAGACCCGCATCGGCGCTTCGGTCAGGTTACGGCGCACCGTCATGTGCGGGAACAGGTTGAACTGCTGGAACACCATGCCAAGTTGTTCACGCATCCTGTGCAGGTGCTTTTCACCGGCCGGCACCAGCCTGCCGTCCTTCTCTTCGTGCCACAGCGGCTCGCCACTCACATAGACGATGCCGCCATTGATGTTTTCCAGCGTCATCAGGATGCGCAGCACGGTTGACTTGCCGGACCCGGACGGCCCGATGATCGTGACCTTCTCGCCCGGGGCGACCTCGAAGTCGAGCTCATCGAGGACAGTCAGATCGCCGAAGCGTTTGACCACCTTGTCGAACTTGATGATCGGCTCAGTCATTTCAACGGAAATCCTATCTTGGGCAATCGTGTGTCGAGGAACCGGACGCCAGCCGACGCCATCAGCGTCAGGACCAGGTAGAGCCCCCCGACCATCGACAGCGGGAGAAGATAATTGAACGTCCGGTCGCCGATGATCTTGGCGACGTTGAGCATCTCCAGCACGGTCACGACGGAAAGTACCGGCACGTCCTTCATGATCGAGACGAGGTAGTTGCCCATGGCCGGGATGATCCGAGGCACCGCCTGCGGCAGGACAATATGGGTGAAGGTGCGCGTCGAAGACAGGTTGAGGGCACGGGCGGCCTCTTTCTGGCCGCGCGTGATCGCCTCGAGACCGGCGCGGTAGACCTCGGACGTATAGGCGGAATACTGCACGCCGAGCGCAAGCGCGCCGGTCAGGAATGCCGGCAGCACGATACCGTATTCGGGCAGCACGTAATACAGGAAGAAGAGCTGCACCAGGAGCGGCGTGTCGCGGATGAATTCGGTGATCGCCGCCGCCGGCCAGGAGATGATGCGCGCCGGCGCGCCCTTCAGCACGGCCAGGATCAGGCCGAGGATCAGCGCGATGAAGAAGCCCAGCACCGTCGCCTCGATCGTGATGACCATACCGCGCAACAGGATCGGCAGGATCGAGGTCGCGAAGGCCCACTCGCTCGACGTGTCCCATTCTATACCGAACAGCATCGCTCAGCTCCCCGCGGTCTTCCAGCGCCCGACATTTCGTTCGAGCAGCTTCATGATGACCGTAAGCACCAGCGCCATGCCGAAATACATGAACAGGACCAGCGTATAGATCGTCACGCTGTCCTGAGTGAAGTTGCGGATACGCTCGGCCCGGAAGGCCAGATCCGACAGGCTGATCAGCGAGACGAGCGCCGTATCCTTCAGGTTCTGCACGGCCAGGTTCCCGAAGGTCGGCATCATCTCGGGAATCGCTTGCGGGATCGAAATCCGCCACAGCGTCTGCCGCGGGGTAAAGTTCAGCGCCCGCGCCGCCTCGTGCTGGTCGCGCGACACCGCCTGGATCGCACCGCGCACGACCTCGGCGCCGTAAGCGCCGATATTCAGGCCAAGCGCAAGCACGCCCGCCATGACAGGTGGAAGCCTGAGATCGAGGCCGATCGCCTCGCCCGCCAGCGGAAGCGCGAAATAGATCCAGAACAGCTGCACCAGAAGAGAGGTGCCGCGGAAGATCTCGATATACCCTATCGAGCCCACCCGGATCAGCCAATTACCCGACAGCTTTCCGATGCCTGCGGCGAAGGACAGGAGCGCGCCGAGAACGGTGGAATAGATGGTCAGTTGCGTCGTGACCCACGCGCCCTCCAGCAAGGGCGGCAGGTAGGCGGTCCATTCCATCGAAACGTCCCCCTAATCCCGATGTCGTCGTGGCGCCCATGCTAGCGCCTGTGATGGTGACCCGGCCCTTGGGGGCCGGATCGCGTGACGCCCTTTTTCTGCCGCCCGGTCAGTTTGCGGAACAGAGTTCTTCGGTCGTCTTGTCAAAGGACGCAGCAATGTCGGTGTCGGTGAAACCGTAGCTCTTGAGCGTTTCTTTCCACTCGTCCGTCTTCTTGTACTCGTCGAGCGCCTGGTTGAACGCGTCGCGCAGGTCTTCCGAGCCGGACGCGAAGGTAAAGCCGCCCCAGGAGCGCACTTCGCTGCCGTCAATCACAGGGTCGGTGAAGTCTTGCACGACCTGCACGTCGCCACTTTTCCCGGCAAGTTCCGCTGCCGTCAGGCCGGTCGCGGCATAGGCATTGGCGCGTCCGGTCGAAACGGTCGAGATGGCGTCGGCGTTCGACGAGATCGTCACCATGTTATCTTCCGGCACACCCAGCTTTTGCAGCATGTCGAGTTGGTCGGCGCCGGCCATGATCGCGACTTTCATGCCGTCTTTGGCGAAATCCGAATAGGCGTGGATATCGTCCGGGTTGCCCTTTGGTACCAGCAGCCCTTCGCCATAGGTGCTGTTCGGTTCGGAATAGATAACCTTCTGGCAGCGTTCCGGTCGAATCGCCATTTCGGCGGCGGCCATGTCGAAGCGATCGGCCTGCAGCCCCGGAATGAGCGACGAGAAGTTGGTCGTCACCCACTCGATATTGTCGATCCCGAGCTCTTGAACGATATGCTTGGCGACGTCGGGCCCGGCACCCTTTGCCTCGTTGTTCATGTCCATGAAGCCATAGGGGATCTCGTTGGCCACCGCTATGCGGATTGTGCCCTTGTCCTTGATGTCCTGGAGGGAGGCAGCCCCGGCAGCGAGCGGCACGAGAGACACCGCGGTGACCGCCGCCACGAATGCGCGTCTTTTGATCGATTTTGCCATTTATTCCTCCTTTGTGCTTTTGCCGGTTGACGGGCCGACCAAATTGCACAGCCGACCCGTGGTCGGTAAGGCGGGCCGAAAGCCGATGCTCTCTTCCATAGAGTACGCGTTCGGGCCCGTTCGATAGACCTAGGCTGGATTCGACAAGCGTCAACCGCAGCCTCGAATCGCTCCGGCACGTGACGCGGATCTGCCCACGGGGCCGACCGGAAAGCGATCCGCGATGACGGACTCGTCTATTCGATTGGCAAGGCAGCCAAGCTCGGCCAGGTCTCGAGCACGACAATCCGATACGACGAGGAAATCTGACTGATCCCCGCGGCGCGGCGGAACATGGCCGGGGACCGGCACCGCTTACGGGCCGGTCCTGCCATTGCTCGGCACCTGCATGTCGCTACTGGCACAATGGATCCTGATCCCGCTTCTGGCGTTGTGGATCATGGCGCGGCGGCACGGGCCGGGCGAAAGCTGAAGCGCGCACCGGGCGGGAATTTCCTTGCGGCGCTCTTGACCTTCCATTTGCTGGAAGCCCCACCTTACACCTTGAGCGGAGCGGAAGAGGCTGGAGACGACCATGGACCACAATCATCACGCCCACCGGGACATCCCAGATGATGCCGAGACCGCCACCGACCCGGTGTGCGGGATGACGGTGGCGGCGACGCCCGATGCCCGGCACGAAGAGTTCGGCGGCAAGACCTTCTATTTCTGCTCGGACGGCTGTCAGCAGAAATTCCATGCCGACCCGTATTTCTATGCCTCTGGAAATGCTGCGGAACGGGGCGACATTGCCCCTGCGGGCACCCAGTACACCTGCCCGATGCACCCCGAGATCGTGCGCGACGCGCCCGGCTCCTGCCCGATCTGCGGCATGGCGCTGGAGCCGATGGTGGCCACCGGCGACGAGCCGAACGAGGAACTGACCGATTTCACCCGCCGCCTGTGGATCAGCGCGGCGGCCGCGGTGCCGCTGATCGTGCTGACGATGGGCGGCATGGTGGGCCTGCCCGTGCGCGACTGGATCGGGCATCAACTGGCGTCCTATGTCGAATTCGTGCTCGCCACGCCGATCGTCCTGTGGGCGGCGCAGCCTTTCTTCCTGCGTGGCTGGCAATCCATCGTGAACCGCTCGCCCAACATGTGGACGCTGATCTCGCTCGGCGTCGGCGCGGCCTATATCTTCTCGCTCTTCGCCACTTTCCTGCCCGGCATCTTCCCGGCGCAATACCGCTCCGAGTCCGGCGTCGGCACCTATTTCGAGGCTTCGGTGGTGATCGTCGCGCTGATCTTCCTGGGCCAGGTTCTGGAACTTCGCGCCCGCGAGCGGACGGGCGACGCGATCCGCGCGCTGATGGATCTCGCGCCGAAGACCGCGCGGCGTATTCTGGACGACGGCACCGAATACGACGCGCCGCTGGAAAACGTGATGGTGGGCGACCGCCTGCGCGTGCGTCCCGGCGACAGCGTGCCGGTGGATTCGGTGGTGATCGAGGGGCACTCCTCGGTCGACGAAAGCATGATCACGGGCGAGGCCGTGCCGGTGGAGAAGACCGCCGGCGACAAAGTCACGGGCGCCACGCTGAACAAGAACGGATCGCTGGTGATCGAAGCCTCGCGCGTCGGCGCGGATACCGTGCTCAGCCAGATCGTCGAGATGGTGTCGAATGCCAAACGCTCCCGCGCGCCGATCCAGGGGCTGGCGGACAGGGTATCGGCCATCTTCGTGCCGACGGTCGTGGGTGTCGCGGTGATCGCGTTCATCCTGTGGCTTCTGGTGGGGCCCTCCCCCTCGCTGATCCTGGCCATTGCGGCGGCGGTCTCGGTTCTGATCATCGCCTGTCCCTGCGCGCTGGGGCTGGCGACGCCGATCTCTATCACCACCGCCGCCGGGCGCGGGGCGCAGGCCGGCGTGCTGATCAAGGATGCCGAGGCGCTGGAGCGGATGGCCAGGGTGGACACGCTGATCGTGGACAAGACGGGCACGCTGACCGAGGGCAAGCCGCGCCTGACCGATACCATCGCGCTGGGTGACGAGAGCGAGGAGCACATCCTCGCCCTCGCCGCCAGCCTTGAGCGCGGGTCCGAGCACCCGCTGGCCGAGGCGATCGTCGATGCCGCGCGCGAGAAGGGCGTTGCACTGTCTGACGCCACCAACTTCGAGGCGATCACGGGAAAAGGCGTGCGCGGGCGGATCGGCGGGCGGGACGTGGCGCTCGGCAACGATGCGATGATGGAGGTGCTGGGCGTTGCGGTCGGAGCGGGGAACGAGACCGCCGACCGCCTGCGGGCCGAGGGCAAGACCGCGATGTTCGTCGCCGTCGACGGACGCCTTGCGGGGATCGTCGCGGTGGCCGACCCGATCAAGGACAGCACCGAAGGCGCGATCCGGGATCTGCACGCAGCCGGCCTGCGGATCATCATGGCCACCGGCGACAACGAGCGCACCGCAAGGGCCGTCGCCGGAAAGCTGGGCATCGACGAGGTGCGCGCGGGCGTCATGCCCGAAGACAAGAAAACGCTTGTTGACGAGCTACGCAATGCCGGGCGGATCGTCGCGATGGCGGGCGACGGGGTGAACGACTCGCCCGCCCTCGCGGCGGCCGATGTCGGCCTGGCGATGGGCTCCGGCGCCGACGTCGCCGTCGAAAGCGCGGGCATGACGCTTCTGGGCGGCGATCTCGTCGGTATCGTCCGCGCCCGCAAGCTGGCCCGCGCCACGATGCGCAACATCAAGCAGAACCTGTTCTTCGCCTTCGCCTATAACAGCCTCGGCGTGCCGATCGCGGCGGGTATCCTCTACCCGGTCTTCGGCATGCTGCTGTCGCCGATGATCGCGGCCGCGGCGATGAGCCTGTCCTCGGTTTCGGTCATATCCAACGCGCTTCGTTTGAGACGGCTGAAACTGTGAAGGTACGAAGCGGTGGCGGCCGCGGCGTTCGCAATACGGCATTCCGCACGTCGGTATCATCTTTCGTCGAGATCAATGCCCTTGCAGGTGTCAAGGTCGGCGATCGGGGAAGTCGTGGCGCGAATTGGGCTCAACGACCTTCCCGCGCAGGAGTTCTACGAAGGGCGCGAAGGACCCGGGCCGGAAGAACCCGACGCCCGCATGACTTGCTCGAAAGTCAAACTCGACCCGAAGCAGTCGGACATTTTTCAGGACTGGGTACACCTTGTCTCCATTCTCTCGCTGGCGGCAGGGTTCCTCTCTGCCGCGATCGTCGCAATAGACGGATGGAGCGCGGCAAAGAGATGCCCAACAAGGCCCGCACCTCCTTTCCCGCAATGATCGGCAAGGGCATTGCCGAATTGCGGCAGCGGACAGGTCCCGCACAGCGGGTGCAACTCTCGTCATCTGCCTCAGGCTGCTGCCGGTCGTCCCCCAGCCATCTGAAGTCCTTCCTCACCTTGGATCTCACAGGCCAAGCAGCCGGGATGTGTTCGCTGTGCTCCGGCCCCGTGCAGTCGACGACCAGCCTTGAGTGAAGGTCAACCACTCCTGCAAGGAAAACTCGGCCGGCGCCCTTTACAGACAGGAGAGGTCGGCGCTCCATTTCTGATCCGACTGTTCGGTCTGGAAGTCCCGGTCGAGCAGGTTCGGAGCGACAGGCCAGGCTTGTTCGCTGTCCGTGGTCCTATTGAACCGTCGTTTCTGATGGGTCAGGAGGCCTTTCTCCCGCATCAGCCGGGCCGTGCGGTGACGTCCGATCCGAAGTCCGCCAACGACAAGATCCCGGTGCATCCGCGCACTGTTATAGGCCCGTTCAACAGGGCAAGGCCATGCGGGTACGGGCGCGGTTGACCGGGAATCTCATCGGTTGTGACCGGAGCCGCACCCGTAGGGCCATGCAGTTCCAAGGCCACTTCCAGACGTTCCTCGGCATTTCGCACGCCATTCTGCTCGCCAGTTTCTCGACCAACTCCTTCTGGCGGCGGCGCGCCTCTGTCTGCTTCTCCAGCGCCATCTGCGCGCGGGGTGCCTTTGATGATCCGTCCGGCCCTCTTGCGGTCCAGCGCCATCACGACAATTTCGATGGATCCTTCGCGTGGGACGATCGCGTAGCGTTGCCATTCCGCGGTGTGAGGTTCCAATCTACTATGTGATATCAAAGGAATACTGCAGGCCGCCATTCTGGCAAAGCCTGTTAGTACATAAGGTCTAGTCGGACGGTTTCAGGTGTGGCTTTCGCTCACCGCTGCGTGTTCGAATATCAGATTCCAACCGTATCGGGCGATCCCCCTGAGATCAGGAAGAATACGTGACAGTAGTGAAGTTTGTGTCAGGCGTCCTTTTGTACAGAACCTGACTGATCCAGCCCACAAGAGCGGGCGTTACCTCCGAAAAATTCGTGAACATCAAAATGGGCAGAAATTGGGATGCGCGCGTCAAGAAATCACATAATTATTTGATAAATATTCAAAATGTTACCTGACGATATCCCCGCCAGAGGCGGGCATCCCGGCTATCGTGCCAGCAGTTCTGCCAGGGTCAGCGCCATGACCTTGGCGCTGTCGGCCATGTCGTCAATGCCGACCCACTCGTCCGGCTGATGCGCGAGGTCGAGGATGCCGGGACCGTAGGCGATACAGTTCTTCAACCGACCGATCCGGTCGATGTGTTTCTGATCGTAGGTGCCGGGCGAGACGACGTATTCCGGCACGCGCGTCAGCACTCTTTCGATCGCCCGTGCGACCGTGGTGACCACCGGCGCGT
>JBAVQZ010000031.1:0-8186 GCA_049694515.1 Paracoccaceae bacterium
CGCTGAGTCCGTCCCGTCCCGACAGACCCCTGTTGCTCTCGCCCCGCGACGTGCCGCGCCGCCGCCCCGGAACGCCGGAGGGCCGCATCGCCATCCTGCACGCCGTGGCGCATATCGAACTGAACGCAGTGGACCTGCACTGGGACATCATCGCGCGATTCGGCGATGTGCCGATGCCGAAAGGCTTCCATGACGACTGGGTGAAAGCCGCGGATGAGGAATCGAAGCATTTCAATCTGATATGCGACTGTCTTGAGGCGCTTGGCAGCCATTACGGCGCGCTGCCCGCGCATGCCGGGATGTGGCGCGCCGCCGAGGACACCGCGGACGACCTGATGGGCCGGCTGGCCGTCGTTCCGATGGTGCTCGAGGCGCGCGGGCTGGATGTGACTCCGGGCATGATCGACATCTTCCGCAAGGCAGGCGACGCGCAGGCGGTCGACGCGCTGGAGGTGATCTATGGCGAGGAGGTCGGCCATGTCGCCTATGGCTCCAAATGGTTCCACTTTCTTTGCGGACGTCACGACGTCGACCCCAAGGAGGTGTTCCATACCCTCGTCCAGAGATATTTCCACGGTCCGCTGAAACCGCCTTTCAACGAGGAAAAGCGCGCCGAGGCGGGTTTGCCGCCGGACTTCTACTGGCCGCTGGCGGAAGGACCGGACCGCGCCTGAGGCCGGAAACAGACGGCCGATCGGCGGGTTTCTGCCCATTACTCCCTTGGAAAGCCGGTCAAAACATAACGATTGGTTAAAATTCTTGCAGCCCTGTGGGGCTATGGCCTATGCAATCGGGGGGTGCCAAAACGGGGACTGGCATGACCGGTAACGAGGCAAACGGGGCAGAGCGTTTGAGACGGGCGTTTTCGAAGAAAATTCACGCGGCGCTGGAGCGCCACCTGCCGGAACAGAGATTGTTCCTGCGCTCGGATACCGAAACACGATTCATCCGGCTCCGATCCGGGACCCAGGCGCTGGCCATCGGCGGTTGCGCGATCCTTGTGGCCTGGACGATCATCGCCACCGCGATCCTGATGATGGACAGCATCGGCGCCGGTAGCCTGCGCCAGCAGGCCCAGCGCGAAAAGGCCACCTACGAGGAGCGGCTGAACGCCCTCGCCGAC
This sequence comes from Paracoccaceae bacterium, assembly GCA_049694515.1. Taxonomy (GTDB): domain Bacteria; phylum Pseudomonadota; class Alphaproteobacteria; order Rhodobacterales; family Rhodobacteraceae; genus JADQCB01. The sequence continues at coordinate 1,124 of JBAVQZ010000031.1, forward strand.
GCGCGCGACCAACGGGCCGAGGAAGCCAGCGACGCCCAGAAACGGTTCACCCTCGCGCTTGCCGAAGTCTCCAAGATGCAATCCCAGCTGCTGGCGTCCGAGGATCGCCGCAAGGAGCTGGAAACCGGAATCGACGTGATCCAGGCCACCCTGCGCCGCACCATGGGCGAGCGGGACGAGGCGCTGGGCAAGGTGCAGGCGCTGAACGCGACGCTTTCAGAAGACACCGGCGCTGCCAGAAGCGATGCCAGCCGCGTTGACGATATGCAGCAGACGCTGGCCTTCCTGTCCGACGCGCTGAACGTCACCGCGACCGAACGCGACGCCGTCGCCGCCGACGCGGCAGCAGCTTATGATCTGGCCGACCGGCTGGACTACGACCGCAGACTCGCGCAGGACCGCAACGACCGTATCTTCAGCCAGCTCGAGGATGCACTGACGCTTTCGGTCGAACCCCTGGACAAGATGTTCCGCAAGGCCGGGCTGAACACCGACAACCTGATCAACCAGGTTCGCCAGGGCTATTCCGGCACTGGCGGTCCGCTGACGCCAATTTCCTTCTCGACGAAGGGCAATGCCACGCCCTCACCCGACAGCCTGCGGGCCAACGGCATCCTGAAGGAGCTCGACAAGCTCAACCTCTATCGCATCGCGGCGCAGAAGACGCCCTTCGCGATGCCGGTGAAATCCGCCTTCCGCTATACCAGCGCCTACGGCCCGCGCCACAACCCGGTGACCGGCGTGAACGGTATGCATGAAGGCGTGGACATGGCCAGCTCGGCCGGTACTCCCGTCTATGCCACCGCGGACGGGGTCGTCGTTCATGCCGGCTGGACGTCCGGCTACGGTCGGCTCATAAAGATCAAGCACGCTTTCGGAATCGAGACGCGCTATGGCCATTTGCTGAAACTTCGCGTGAAGGTCGGGCAAAGGGTCTCGCGCGGAGATCGGATTGGTGATATGGGAAGTTCCGGCCGTTCCACCGGACCCCATCTCCACTACGAAGTGCGTGTCGGTGGCAAACCCATCAACCCGATGACCTATATCAAGGCAGCCAGAGATGTTTTCTAAAAGCAGGATCAACGAGCCCGGTCCGAAACAGACGGGCGAAACGGAAAAACCCGCCGCGCCCGAATCCGGCAAGGCTCCGGCCCAGCCGTCCTATGGCGACAAGCCCGCCGCGAGCGCGTCGAAACCCAAGCCGCCGGCATCCGTTCTGTCGTCCGACCTGACGGTGACAGGCAATCTTCGCACCACCGGCGACATTCAGGTCGAAGGCACCGTCGAAGGCGACATCCGCGCCCATCTGCTGACCGTCGGCGAAGGCGCCACCATCAAGGGCGAGGTCGTGGCCGATGACGTCGTCGTCAATGGCCGCGTCGTCGGCCGGGTGCGCGGCCTGAAGGTGCGCCTGACCTCCACGGCGCGCGTCGAGGGCGACATCATCCACAAGACCATCGCGATCGAGAGCGGCGCGCATTTCGAAGGCTCGGTGCAGCGTCAGGACGATCCGTTGAGCAGCAGCGGCGACAAGTCGTCGGGCCAGCAGCAGCGTCAGGCGCAGCAGCAGCCCGCACCGGCCGCGGCCAAACCGGCGGCCGCGCAGTCCTGAACGGACCGGACAGAATGACCGGGAAACGGGCATCGCATCGCGGTGCCCGTTTTTCATTCGGTTGCGCCGGATCTCACTTCAGCGCCATGCGGTAGAGATGCCATGTGGCGTGGCCCAACACCGGCAGCACGATCAGCAGCCCAAGGAACAGCGGCACCATACCGGCGAACAGCAGCAGCGCCACCAGCGCGCCCCAGGGCAGCATCGCTCCCGGATTGGCGGTGACCGATTTCACGCTGACGATCATCGCGGTCACGAAGTCGATCTCGCGGTCCAACAGCAGCGGCAGGCCGGTCACGGTGATCGCGAAGATCAGCGTCGCCAGCGCCCCGCCCACCGCCGAGCCCACCGCAAGCATCATCAGCCCGTTGGGCGTCAGGAAGACGCCGTAGGAGGTCGAGATATTGGTCATCGTCGACAGCCCGAGAAACAGGGCGAAGATCATGTGGCCGATGAACGACCAGAACAGGAAGATCAGCACGATGATCGCGCAGATCGACGGCAGTTGCCGGTCCTTCTGGCGCCAGACGGCACTCAACACGCCGCCCCAGTTCAGCGCCTGCCCGGTCTCCAGCCGGCGGCTGACCTCGTAAAGGCCGACGGCGGCGAAAGGCCCCAGCAGTGGAAAGCCGAACACCGCCAGCGCCAGCCAGTAAACCTGCCCCGTGGTCCGCGTGACCCAGAGCATCGCCAGCCCGCCCAGCACGTAGATCCCGCCGAAGAAGAGCCCGTATGCCGGCGCGGCCAGAAAATCGGCCCAACCCTGCCGCAGCGCCCGGCCAAGATCGGCGCGCGCCAGCGGTTGCACCTCAGGCACGCGCGAGGGCGGCGGGCTCATTGCCGTGTCGGTCATCATTCTCCTCCCGTTTCCTGCCTTTCGCGGCACGTTTCAGCGGAAAGAGCTTAAACGGATTCTTTCGATGATGTCCGCAAATTCCGCCACGCGGCCCTCATGGCGGACAGGTTCGCGAAGCTCAGCCCTCGGCCTGCGCCTCGGCGCGGGACTTGCCCGAGACCTCCAGCGCCAGCGTCGCGGCCATGAACTGGTCCAGATCGCCGTCCAGCACCCCTTGCGTGTCCGAGGTCTCGACCCCCGTCCGCAGATCCTTGACCATCTGGTAGGGCTGCAACACGTAGGAACGGATCTGGTTGCCCCAGCCGGCCTCGCCCTTGGCCTCGTGCGCCTCCTGGATCGAGGCGGTGCGCTTTTCCAGCTCCATCTGGTAGAGGCGCGATTTCAACGCCTTCATGGCGATATCGCGGTTCTGGTGCTGCGATTTCTCGGAGCTGGTCACGACGATGCCGGTTGGTATGTGCGTCATCCGCACCGCCGAGTCGGTGGTGTTGACGTGCTGCCCGCCCGCGCCGGAGCTGCGATAGGTGTCGATCCGGATGTCGGCCGGGTTCACCTCGATCTCGATATTGTCGTCCACGACCGGGTAGACCCAGACCGACGAGAACGAGGTGTGCCGCCGCGCCGCGCTGTCATAGGGCGAGATGCGGACCAGGCGGTGGACGCCCGACTCGGATTTCAGCCAGCCATAGGCGTTGTGCCCGGAGATCTTGTAGGTGGCCGACTTGATGCCGGCCTCTTCGCCCGCGCTCTCGGCCTGAAGCTCGACCTTGTAGCCCTTCTTCTCGGCCCAGCGGACATACATCCGCGCCAGCATCGACGCCCAATCGCAGCTTTCGGTGCCGCCCGCGCCCGCGTTGATCTCCAGGTATGTGTCGTTGGCGTCCGCCTCGCCATCCAGCAGCGCCTCGATCTCCTTCTTCGCGGCGCGCGCGCCCAGCGCCTTCAGCGCGGCCTCGGCCTCGCGCACGACCTCTTCGTCGCCTTCGGCCTCGCCCATCTCGATCAGTTCGACATTGTCTTCCAGTTCCTGCGCGATGGCCTTGTAGGTGTCGATGGAATCGACCAGCGCCTGACGATCGCGCATCAGCTTCTGCGCCTTGTCAGGGTCGTTCCACAGGTCGGGGTCCTCGACCATGGCGTTGAACTCTTCCAGCCGGTGGCCGGCGGTGTCCCAGTCCATGCGCTGGGCCAGCAGGTTCAGCGACTTGCGGATTTCCTCGACGGTGTTCTGCGCTTCGGCACGCATGGGCGACGGACCTTCGGTTCGGGGTGTTCAGGTGGCGGTGATAACGGCTTGGGCGGGGCTGGGCAAGCTCAGTAGAGCCCGCCCGAGGACAGCGTCCCGAAACCCGCCTTGGGTCCGACCGTGGTCTTCTTGCCGGTCGAGGTGGTGACCTGCTGCCCCTCGTCGTCGGATTCGCCCGGCTTGAACAGCGGCAGGCCCGAGCCCATCGCGAAACCGCCATCGACCAGCCCGGCCATGCCGAAGACCGGCTCCTCGCCATCGCGGAAATATTCGGCGACCACGTTTTCGCCGCTGGCCTCCGGGGGCAGGCGCGCGCCGGTGTAGCGGTCGATATTGATGAAATGCCCGCCGGGCGGCACCTTGAACGCGCCGCCGCCGAATTTCTCGACCGCGTGCTGCATGAACTGGGTAAAGACCGGGCCGCACATGCTGGCGCCATAGGCCCCGTGGCCCATCGGGCGGGGATTGTCGAAGCCCATGTAACAGCCCGCCACGATGTTCGAGGTGAAGCCGATGAACCAGACATCGCGGGAATCGTTGGTGGTGCCGGTCTTGCCAGCGGTCGGCACCGGCAGGTTTACCCGCCCAGCGGCGGTGCCCCGCTCCACCACGCCGCGCATCATCGAGGTCAGCTGATAGGCGGTGATCGCGTTTATGATGCGCTCGCGGTCCGAGGTGATCAGCGGCGCCTCGCCTTTCGGAAGGTCCCGCACGCTGCAATCCTCGCAATGGCGCGGATCGTGGCGGTAGATCGTCTTGCCGTAGCGGTCCTGTACGCGGTCCACCAGTGTCGGCTCGACCCGCTCGCCGCCATTGGCGAACATCGCGTAGGCCGCAACCATACGATAGAGCGTGGTCTCCTGACTGCCGAGCGCGTTGGCCAGGAACGGCTCCATCCGGTCATAGACGCCGAACCGCTCGGCATAGCCGGCGACGGTGTTCATTCCCACTTCCTGGGCGATCCGCACGGTCATCAGGTTGCGCGAATGGACGATGCCGGTCCGCAGCGGCGTGGGACCGTAGAACTTGTTCGACGAGTTCTTGGGCCGCCAGATTCCGTTTCCCGTGTCCACCTCGATCGGTGCGTCGATGACGATGGTGGCCGGGGTGAAACCGCTGTCCAGCGCCGCGGCATAAACGAACGGCTTGAAGGACGAGCCGGGCTGCCGAGTTGCCTGGGTGGCGCGGTTGAACACCGAATCCTGGTAGGAAAAGCCGCCCTGCATCGCGATCACGCGGCCGGTATTGACGTCCATCGCCATGAACCCGCCCTGAAGTTCGGGCACCTGGCGCGCACTCCAGCGCAGGAAATTGCCGTCCTTGTCGGTCAGACGGCTGGCCTGGATCACGTCACCGACCTTGAAATTGTCGAAGAAATCGCCCTTCAGCCAGGCGATGTCGTCGCGCGGCACCACCGTCGGCTCGGCCGCGGTGCTCTCGACGCCTTCCACGCCCAGCGTCAGGCTATTCTCCTCGACTTTCAGGACCACGGCCGGATGCCAGCCCTTGATGTCGCGGGCCACGTCCACAGCGGCCAGCGCCGCGCGCCAGCTGCCTTCGTCCTTGAGCTTGTCTTCGGGGATGCTCTTTCCGGTGCCACGCCAAGTGCCGCGGCTGCGGTCGTATTCCTCAAGCCCGTCGCGCAGCGCCTTGGCGGCATAGCCCTGCATTTCAGGGTCGATCGTGGCGCGGATCGTCAGGCCACCGCCGAAGAACTCGCCATGGCCAAAATCCTTGCTCAGCTGGCGCCGGATCTCGTCGGTGAAATAGTCGCGCGGCGGCAGGGTATCGCGAAACGGTTCGAAATCGCCGTTCTGAACCGATTTCAGCGGTGCGTCGTGGGCCGTCTCGTAGGCCTGCTTGTCGAGGTAGCCGTTCTGGTACATCTCGCGCAGCACGTAGTTGCGGCGCTGCACGGCGGCGTCATGATCGCGCACCGGGTGCAGGTCGGCGGGTTTCTTGGGCAGCGCCGCCAGATAGGCCGCCTCCTCGGGCTTCAGCTCGGCCAGCGTCTTGTTGAAATAGGTCTGTGCAGCCGCCGCGACGCCATAGGAGTTCGCGCCCAGATAGATCTCGTTGAGATAAAGCTCGAGGATCTTGTCCTTCGACAGGCTGTCCTCGATCCGGGTGGCCAGAATGATCTCCTTGATCTTGCGCTCGGCCTTGCGTTCCCCGCCCAGCAGGAAATTCTTCATCACCTGCTGCGTGATGGTCGAGGCGCCGCGCACGTTCTTGCCGCGACTCTTGATCGCCTCGAACGCCGCCGCCATGATGCCGCGCGCGTCATAGCCGTGGTGATGATAGAAATTCTTGTCTTCGGCCGAGATGAACGCCTCTTTAACCAGGTCCGGAATCTCGTCGGCGGGAGCGAACAGCCGGCGTTCCTCGGCGAACTCGTCGATCAGGCGGCCCTCGCCGGAATAGATGCGGCTGATCGTCTTCGGGGCGTAGTTGGCCAGCTCCTCGTGGTTGGGCAGGTCGCGCGCATACATCCAGAACATCGCGCCGATCATCAGCACCGCCATGGCGAAGCCGATCGTCGCAAAGCTGAAAAGCGCCCCGAAAAAGGACAAGACGACCCTGATCAAACCAATGCTCTCCTCATGTCAGAACCTGAGTATCTATACGCAGCCATGCCAGCGGGGTCAAAACGAACGCGCGTCTGCTTAGGCCGAATTGCGCCGCCCGGCCAGTCACGTCTGAGCGAGGGGCTTGCGGGCGGGCGCACAACGGCGTAGCGGCAGAGCCATGCGTCCAGAAGACATCCTCACCACCTATTCCCGAGTCGCCGGCGGCTTCGCCCGCCACCGCGACAAGACCCTGTTCGAGCGGCCCTGGCTGGACCGCATGCTGTCCTTCGCCGTCGGCCGCCAGGTTCTGGACCTGGGCTGCGGCCCCGGCAAGCCGATCGCCGCATATCTCACGGAACGGCGGGCGCAGGTCACCGGCGTGGACGGCGCCCCCGAGATGATCGCCCTGTTCCGCGCCGCGCTGCCGAATGCCGATGCGATCGAGGCCGACATGCGCGGCCTGGCGCTGGGCCGGCGGTTCAACGCGATCCTGGCCTGGAACAGCTTCTTCCACCTTTCCGCCGATGATCAGCGGGCAATGTTCCCGGTCTTCGCCGCCCATTCCGAACCGCGCGCCGTGCTGATGTTCACCAGCGGCCAGACCGCGGGCGAGGCGGTCGGCGAGGTCGAAGGCGAAAGCGTCTATCACGCCAGCCTCGCGCCCGAGGAATACCGCGAACTTCTGACCCAGAACGGCTTTTCCGTAATCGACTTCGTGCCCGAGGATCCCGCCTGCCGCGGCCATTCCGTCTGGCTCGCGCGTTTCGACGCTACTGCCT
>JBAVQZ010000032.1:0-14799 GCA_049694515.1 Paracoccaceae bacterium
GGGCGCGATGAACTTGATGTCCGGGTTGTCTTCGTTCAGCTTCCAGCCGCCGGTGTCCCAGGCCATCGCGGCGACGATCTCGCCCGAGCGCATGAGCCCCATCAGCTGGTCGCCGCCTTCCCAATAGGCCTTAACGTTGGGCTTGCAGTCGATCAGCTTGGCCTCGACCTTGTTCATGATGTCGGTATAGGCGGCCTCGTCGCTATAGGCGGCGAACGGGTCCATGCCCATCGCGAAGGCGAAGCCGATCAGCGTCGGGCGCTTGAGCCGGTAAGAGACAGTGCCCGCGTAGGCGTCGTCGCAGAGATCGAGGTAATCCTTGATGCCGGGGGCTTTCGCCGTGTCCACGACCAGCCCACTGGTGCCCCAGACATGCGGAACACCATAGACCTCGCCGTCCACCGTGGTGTTGGTCTTGGTGGCCGCCAGCATAGAGGGGATGAACTGGTTCGCGTCGATCTTCGACAGGTCCATCGGCTTGTAGATGCCGAACTCGGCCTGCGGACCGGCGATGCGGTCCTGGCTGGGCTGGGCCAGATCGAAGCCGCTGCCGCCGGTCGCGCGCAGCTTGGCAATCATCTCCTCGTTGTTCGAGAGGGTCACCTCGACCGTGTGGCCCGTCTCCTCCTCGAATTTCTGGATGACGTTCTCGGGCGCGTAGCCGCCCCAGGTCAACAGGCGCAGCGTGTCGGCACCGGCCGGATACGCCAGCGCCGAGACGGCCAGCGCGAAGAACGCAGTTTTCATTGATTTCACTTTGATATTCATGACTCACCCCTTTTTGGGGGAACGATAGTCCCGTCCCTTCTGTCACGCAATGAAAACCGTTTCATTCTGTATTCGCAGGATCCCGTGAAGGACGTAACCCACGAATTCCGGCATTTCGTGGTCTCCCGCGAGTGGACCGTGGTCGCACTATTCAGCGCCTCGAGATGTCGACGCTCATCCCAAAAGATGCTCGTTGCTGGCGCCTGAATGATGCTCTCTTGTCTCGCGTATGTCGCGACTGGTCGAGTGCATCCAAGCGGCGCCGTGGAGGCTTATCGAGCATGCTTTTTTTGAGTAGCCGGTTCTCGAGCGTCAGGCCGGCCACGACCTCCTCGAGCGCCGTCGACTCCGCTTTCTGGTCCTTGACCTCGGCGCTGGTCGCCTGGCGCGCCGTGTCGCCCGCCAAACGTTTCTTCCGACTTCGAGGAAGTCCTTCGTCAAACTGCAGCAAAGGCTCTTTGCAATCCCCTCAAGGCGACACAGCTCGGCAATACTGTCCTCGCCGCGCATCCCTCCGCTTGACCCGGCGACTTGCGCCAGTGTGGCGAACGTCATGGAAGGACTCGAAGCTGTCGTCAGCTGTGGTCTTTCGATCGGTCTTTGACGATTTTCTTCTGAGTCGGCGGCGCGCCGTGCAGGAACTGCCGAATGTCGTTTGCGATGGCTTCGTCGTCCGGCACCCGCTCGGGCAGCGAATAGACGTATCGTCGGATCGCGCGGTAGAAGAACGCGCCGTGCAGCCCCCAGACCATTTCGACCTCGTCTTCGCGGAGCGGAAGGTGGTTCGTGTCCGGCAATCCCCTTTCGTGCCGAAGTTCCTTGCAGATCGGTATGAGTACCCTTTCCCGGATGATCGTCAGGTACCGGGTGTTCAGGTCCATCTTCTTCAGGCCCGAATAGACGAAGATCCGAACCCAGACATAATCGTAAACCGCCTTGGAATAGGCGCGGTAGAACGTGATCAGGCGATCTTCCAGCGGCCGCGAGCGGTCGACGATCAAAGCTTCCCACTCGGGATTCCAGCGGCTGACGAAGACCTCATTGTAGACCCGCTCGATCAGCACGTCCTTCGATGGGAAGTAACGGTAGAGCAGCGGCTGCGTGATCCCGAGTTCCTTCGCCAGCGCTCGCGTGGCGGCTTCGAAGCCGTTCTCGGCAAAGAACCTGATCGCACCCTCAATAATTGCCTTCTCGCGCACATCCCGGGGCAGCCTGCGGGCCGCGTCTTCGGCTCCTTGTGCCGTCTGTCTGGCTTTGTCCATTGTCAGGTCATGTCCCGATTGCATGGCATTGTCCACCGGCGGGCGGCGTCGTGCCGGATTCTTCACTTGATTCTGTAGTTGATCAAATGATAATTAGGCGAGGTGGAACGCAAGAACGTTCCATGCAAGGGAGGGTCGATGTGAAGCCGCGATCGTTCGAGTATATCTCGGCAACCAGCTTGTCGGACGTGTTTTCCGCGCTGGGTACGCACGGAGGCGACGCGATGATCCTCGCAGGGGGGCAGAGCGTCATGCCAGCGCTGAACATGCGGCTGAACGAGCCCGCGGTTCTGGTCGACATTAATAGGATTCCCGGGCTCGCAGCGATCGAAGAAAACGGGGGCGTGCTGCGGATCGGCGCGCTTTGCCGTCACGAACAGGTCCGCACATCCCCTGAGGTAGTGGAACATGCGCCGCTTCTGGCGAAAGCGCTGGCCCATGTCGCGCACCCCGCGATTCGCAACCGTGGCACCTTCGGCGGGTCGATCTGCAACGCGGACGCGGCTGCGGAACTGCCGGCCTGCGTCCTTGCGCTGGGCGCAACGCTGCATGTCGAAAGTGCCGAAGGCAGCCGAGCGATCGCCGCCGAGGATTTCTTCTTCGACTTCTTCGAAACGGCGTTGGAGGAGGGCGAGGTGCTGACCTCGATCGACCTGCCGGTGCTGGGCGCGACCGGTCGGCACTTCTTCGACGAGGTGGCGCGGCGGCGCGGCGATTACGCGCTGGCAGGGCTTGCCGCCACCGCCCGTGTCGAAGGGGGCCGAATGATCGCCCCGCGCTTCGCCTTCATATCCTGCGGGGATCGGCCGCTGCTGGCCGGATCGTTGGGCGACCTCGTCGCCAAGCGCTATCCGGATGCGCCCGCCGCGGAGGAGATCGCCGAGGCGCTGGCCCACGATCTGGAGCCGCCGGAAGACGCGGTTACCTCTGCTGCGGCGCGCATGCAGATCGCGACGGTGCTTGCCGCACGCGCGATCCGGGAATTCCAGCAAAAGGGGGGCCGGGCATGAGTCGTCGTGCGATCACGCTTCGCGTCAATGGCGAGGAGGTTACGGCGCTGGTCGAGTCGCGGCTCAACCTCGCGGATTTTCTGCGGCAGGAGGCCGAGCTGACCGGCACCCATGTCGGTTGCGAGCACGGCGTCTGCGGCGCTTGCACGGTTAAAGTCGATGGCCGGGCCGTGCGCGGCTGCCTCATGCTGGCGGTGCAGTGCGAAGGGGCCGAGATCGAGACCGTCGAGGGACTTGCGGCTTCCGCGCACGGGTCGGAACTTTGCCAGGCCTTTGTCGAACAGAACGCGCTGCAATGCGGTTTCTGCACCCCCGGCATGCTGATCACGGCGGCCGAACTCTTGGACGACAACCCGGCGCCTACGCGCGCAGAGGTCCGCGACCACCTCTCCGGGAATTACTGCCGCTGCACGGGCTACCAGGCGATCGTGGACGCGGTGATGGACGTCGCTGCGAAACGGGAGATGTCATGACCGAAGCCGCGCGTTTCTCGCCGCTTGACCGGCCGAATTCCTATGTAGGGCGGTCGGTGAGCCGCCCGAACGCTGCGGGACTCGTCCGCGGGCGCGGGCGGTTCGTGGACGACCTGACGCTTCCGCGCATGCTGCACGTCGCCTTCGTGCGCAGCCCCCATGCCCATGCACGGATCACCGCTATCGCCACGGCCGAAGCCGCGAAGATGCCGGGCGTCGTGCGGGTCGCGACGATTGACGACATCCGGGATTACTGCTCGCCCTGGGTCGGGGTGCTCGACCACCTGAAAGGCATCAAGTCCGCTCCTCAGCCACCACTCGCGGACGGCAAGGTGTTCTCCCAGGGGCAGCCGGTTGTCGCGATCGTCGCGGCCAGTCGGGCGCAGGCCGAGGACGCGGCCGAGCTTGTCGATGTCTCCTACGAGCCGCTGGAGCCGGTGACCGACCCCGTGGCCGCGCTGGAGCCGGACGCGACGGTTATCCATCCCGAGCTGGGCGACAACCTCTGTTTCCAGCGCGGCATCGACGCGGGCGAGGTCGACCGGGCGTTTAAAGAGGCGGCGCATGTCGTCGAGACGACCATGCGGTTCAACCGGCATACCGGCGTGACGCTGGAGCCGCGCTCGATCCTGTGCGATTTCGACCCCTCCGAGCGGGCGCTGACGCTTTATATGTCGGTGCAATGCCCGCACATGTCCAAGAACCTGTTCGCCAAGCATCTGGGGCTGGATGAGAACAGAGTGCGGGTCGTCTGTGGTGATGTGGGCGGCTCCTTCGGTATCAAGATCCACACCTATCCCGACGAGATGACGGCGGCCGCGCTGTCGGTGATTCTGGAACGGCCGGTGAAATTCGTGGCCGACCGGCTGGAGAGCTTCGTATCCGACATCCATGCCCGCGACCACGATGTCTCCGCCCGCATGGCGCTGGATACGGAGGGGCGCGTTAGCGCGATCGAGATGGACGACCTGACCGGCATCGGGTCCTACTCGGTCTATCCGCGCACCTCGGGCATCGAGGCCAACCAGGTTCTGAATCTCACCGGTGGGCCTTACGCGCACAAGAATTACCGGGCACGGGCACGGGTGGTTTTCCAGAACAAAAACGACATGTGCCAGTATCGGGGCGTCGGGCATCCGATCGCAGTCGCGGTGGGTGAGAACCTGATGGACAAGGCCGCGCGAATGACGGGGCTGGACGCGGCCGAGATCCGGCGGCGGAATTTCATCCCCGAAGACGCGTATCCCTATACCGCCCCGTCCGGTGCTATCTATGAGCGGCAATCACATCACGCCTGCCTGGAAAAGCTCCTGGAAGCCTGCGACTACAAGGGGTTGCGCCGTGACCAGTCGACGCAACGCGAAAGCGGCGTCTATCGCGGGATCGGGTTGGCCAGCCTCGTAGAGATCACCAACCCCAGCCCGGCCTTCTACGGCGTGGGCGGCGCGCGCATCGCGTCCCAGGACGGCTGTACGCTTAGGCTCGACCCGACCGGGGGTGTGACGCTGGCCACCGGCGTGACAGAGCAGGGGCAGGGCACGGAAACCATCGTTGCGCAGGTCGCGGCGACCGTCATCGGGATCGACGTCAACGATATTCGCGTCATCACCGGCGATACCGATGCGGTGCCCTATGGCGGCGGAACATGGGCCTCGCGCGGGGCCGGTATCGGCGGCGAGGCTGCTTTCCAGGCGGGCAAAGCCCTGCGCGGGAATATCCTCGGCGTCGCCGCAACGATCCTGCAGGAGCGCGCCGAGGCACTGGATATCCGCGACGGCTGCATCGTCAACGCCAAAGACGGCATGGAGCGGATGCCGTTGAGCGAACTGGGCCGGATCGTCTATTTCCGGGGCGACACGCTGCCCAAAGATCTGGCGCCCGAGTTGGTCGTGACGCGGCATTACACTCAGAACCAGTACCCGTTCTGCTTCACCAATGCGGCGCATGCCTGTCACCTGGAGGTCGATCCCGACACCGGCATCATCCGGCTCTTGAATTACTGGGTCGTCGAGGACTGCGGCACGGTGATCAACCCCAAGCTGGTGGCAGAGCAGACACGCGGCGGCGTGGTGCAGGGGCTTGGGGCCGCCCTGTTCGAGGAATGTCTCTACTCCGAGGAAGGCCAGCTGATGAACGGGTCGCTGGCCGAGTATCTCTTGCCGATGGCCGGCGAGATGCCGGAAATCTTCGTTGACCATGTGACCACTCCGACCGCGACATCTGAACTCGGCGCCAAGGGTGTTGGCGAGGCAGGTACGGCCGGCGCGCCGGCGGCCGTTATGAACGCGCTGAACGATGCGCTACAGCCCTTCGGAGCCGAAATGACGGACATGCCTTTCACGCCGGAAAAGGTACTGCGCGCGCTGGGCCGGATCGGGGGCGGACCGGAGGACTGACGCGAGACAATCGAAGCCCGCCCGAAAGCGCGGGACATCATAAGGGAGGAAGATAATGACCAAGGAAAAACATTCCAAGAATGGCGCGCCGACGCGCCGTCAGATCCTGAAAACCGGGCTTGCCGGATCAGCGGCGGTTCTGGCCGCGCCGTGGATCGGCCGACCGGCCTTCGCTCAAGGAGAGTCGATCAAGATCGGCTTTCCGGTGCCGCTGACCGGCCCCTACGGATCGGAAGCGCAGGAGCAGGCGCGCTGCGCGCAGATCGCGATCGACAAGTTCAACGAGGCCGGTGGGCTTGACGGCCGGATGGCCGAGCTTCTGGTGCGCGACGACAAGCTGAAATCCGGTGAAGCGGCGACGCGGACGCTCGAACTGATCGAGAAGGACGGCGTCGATTTCGTCTGCGGCTCGCTTTCGGCGTCGGTCCAGCTTGCCGTGAACACGGTCTGCGCCGAACGCGGCAAGATCTACAACTCGATCTCGCAATCCGACGCGATCAACGAGGCGGAGAACTTCTCGAAATACACCTTCCACGAAGCGATGAATCCGCACATGACCGCGGGCGCGGTGGGCGACTACGTCTTCAAAAACAGCGGCAAGCGCGTCGCCTTCCTGATCGCCGACTATGCCTACGGCCACGAAATGGCACGCGGCTTCAAGGTGGCCGGCGAGAAATACGGGATCGAGGTCGTGGCCGAGGTCAGGCATCCGCTCGCCTCCAAGGACTTCTCGACCTTCCTGCCCCAGATCCAGGCCGCGCGGCCGGATGTTCTGTGCCTGTGCAATTTCGGGTTCGACCAGCTCAATTCGCTCAAGCAGGCGACGAGCTTCGGAATGAAGCAGCAAATGATGATGGTCGCGCCGGCGCTGCTCTACAACCAGCGGCGGGCTGGCGGCGCGTCGGCCTATTCCGGCGTAGTGGGCGCGACCAACTACTACTGGAAACTCGAGGACGAGATCGCCTCGGCCAAGGCGTTCAACGACATCTACCGTGCAGGCAACGATGGCGCGCCGCCGTCCGACTACGGCGCCTACGGCTATGCAGGGGTGGGGGTTCTGCTGAACGCCGTGACAGCGGCCGGAAGCACCGATACCGATGGTGTGATCGAGCAGCTCGAGGCGATGAAATACGACCTCTACAAGGGCGAGGAACACTACCGGACCTGCGATCACCAGGCGGTTCAGTCGGTCTTCATCATCGAATCCAAGGACGAGGCCGACATGGAGAACGAATACGACGTCTTCCGCATCCTGGAGAAGGATGCAGCCAGCGAGGACATGCTGAGAAGTTGCGAGAGTCTCGGTCTCTGAGAATGTCCATGACTTCAGATGCGCGCCGGGGACCCTCGGCGCGCTCAACCGTGGGGGCGTGCCTGAGATGACGGTCAATCTCGTCTTGTTGCAACTCTTCACCGGGCTGGCGCTCGGCTCGGTCTTCGTGCTGCTGGGGGTCGGTCTTTCGCTGATCTTCGGTCTGCTGACCGTGGTCAATTTCGCGCATGGCGCCTTTTACATGGTCGGTGCCTATGTCGGCGTCTTCGCCCTGGCCCATTTGGGGAATTTCTGGCTGGCAATGGCGGCTGTTCCGATCATCGTCGGCGGGATGGGGCTTGTCGTCGAGCGCTTCCTGGTGCGGCCTCTTTATGGCCGGGGGATCGACTATCCCCTGTTGCTGACCTTCGGCCTGGGGCTTGTGCTGGTCGAACTTGTCAGGATCATCTACGGCCTCGAAGGCGTTCCCTTCGACGTGCCCGAGATCCTGCAGGGGGCGGTAGACCTTGGGATCGGGTGGTTCCCGCTCTACCGGCTGTTTCTGATCGGCGTCACCGCCGTGCTTGTTCTCGCCCTCTGGCTTTTCCTCGAAAAGACATCCTACGGCCTGGTGATCCGCGCCGGCGCGAGCGACCCCGAGATAATGCGGGTGCTGGGCGTCGATATCAGCACGGTCTGGCTTGTCGTATTCGGGATCGGCACCGGCATCGCCGGTCTTGCGGGGGTGCTTTCCGCCCCGATGACCAGCGTCATTCCCGATATGGGCACGACGGTCCTGGTCCAGGCCTTCGTGGTGACGGTCGTGGGCGGGATGGGCTCACTTCTGGGTGCGGTCGTCGCCGGGCTGTTGGTGGGCGTTGTCGTTTCGATGACGGCGCTTTTCTATCCCGAGTTGTCGGACCTCGCGATGTTCATGTTGATGGCGGCGGTTCTGCTGGTCCGTCCCCAGGGGCTCTTCGGACGCAAGGGGTTGATGGGATGAGCGATACCGCTGAACCACGCCGAGAGGATTACTGGTCGAAGATCTTCGACGTCATCGCGCGCCACCGTGCAGTGGCAGTGCTTGTCGTGCTGCTGATCTTCCCCTTCGTCCTGCCCTACGAGGCACTGGCGGCGAACATCCTGATCTTCGGGTTGTTCGCGCTGGGGTTCAACCTGGTCTTCGGCTACACGGGCGTCCTGTCCTTCGGCCATGCCGCGTTCTTCGGCGTGGGCGCCTATGGCACAGGGATCGCGATCGTCCATCTGGGGCTGCCGTGGTGGGTGGCCATGCTTATCGGCGTGCTCGCGGCCGGCGTCACCGCAATGATCATGGGGGCGCTGGCGATCAGGACGCGGGGCATCTATTTCGCGATGGTCACGCTGGCGCTGGCGCAATGCGTCTATTACATCGTCTACCAGATGAAGGGCTGGTCTGGCGGCGAGGATGGGCTGACCGGTGTAAGCGTTCGCCAGATCAATTTCGGCTTTGCGAGCATCGACCTGCTCGACCCCATGCAGAAATACTTCTTCACGCTGACCTTCGTCGCGCTCGCTATATTCATCTTCTCACGCATCCTCGCCTCGGGGTTCGGAGCTGTCCTCGAAGCCGTGCGCGAGAACGAGGACCGCGCCCGTGCCTGCGGCTATGACGTCCGGCTGACGAAATGGCTGGCCTTCGTGATCTCGGGCCTGTTCTGCGGGCTGGCCGGCGCGCTGAACGCGATTCACCTTTCCGTCGTGCCGATCGAGATCCTGCATTACCACATGTCCGGGCAGGTCGTGATGATGGCGCTGCTGGGTGGGATGGGCACCTTCTTCGGCCCCTTCGCGGGCGCCATAGTCTTCCTCCTGCTGGAGGATGTCGTCACCACGATGACGACGCACTGGCAATTGATCCTCGGACTTGTATTCATGGCCTGCGTTCTGTTCTTCCCCCGCGGCGTCTGGGGATCTGTCCTGCAATGGGTGCGCCGATGAGTCACGACACACCCATCCTTGCCGTGCGGGGCGCGACCATGCGCTTCGGCGGCTTCACCGCCCTGTCGAACGTCACGGCAGATTTCCCGGCTGGCGAGCTTACCGCGATCATCGGGCCGAACGGTGCCGGGAAATCCACCCTTTTCAACATTCTCAGCGGCGCCTTTCCCCCGACCGAGGGCGAGGTATTGTTCAACGGAACCAACGTCGCCGGCAAGCAGCAGCACCACTTCGCGCGCATGGGGATATCGAAGTCCTTCCAGATCACCAACGTCTTTCCCGAGTTGAGCGTGCAGGAAAACGTCCGCGTCGCGGTACAAGCGATGACCCGCAGGTTCGACCTGTGGACGCCGCGGAGCCGTTACAGGGAGATGATCGACCGAGCGGTGGCGCTTCTGAGGGTGGTCGGCCTTGAAAACCACCGGGGCCGGCTCGCCTCGGAATTGGCCCACGGCGAACAGCGGTCGCTCGAAATCGCGATGGCGATGGCCTGCGAGCCGAAGGTTCTGCTGCTGGACGAGCCGACCGCGGGGATGAGCCCCGAGGAAACGGTCGGAGTGATCGACGTGATCCTGACGCTGGCCAAGAGTTGCACGATCATCCTGGTCGAGCACAAGATGAAACTGGTGATGGACATTTCCGACCAGATCCTCGTTCTGCATCACGGCGAGTTCCTTGCGAAGGGAGCGCCTGACGAAATTCGCGCCAATGACGAGGTGAAGCGTGTCTACCTGGGGGAGGGCCGGAAATGATGCTCGATATCCGGGATCTGAACGCGTGGTACGGGCGCAGCCACATTCTTCAAGGTGTGTCGCTGAACGTACGAGAGGGCGAGATCGTCTCGGTTATCGGACGCAACGGCGCCGGCAAGACGACGACGCTTCGAGCGGTGATGGGGCTGGTCGATCGGGCGAAGGGTGCGGTGACGTTCGACGGGGAAGAGATCCTCAAACGGCCCGTGCACGCGCGGTTCTCGCGGGGCCTTGGCTATGTGCCGGAGGATCGGCGCATCGTGCCCGGGCTGAGCGTGAGAGAGAACCTCAAGCTCGGGCTTGTGGCGGTCAAGGGTCATGACGAGGCCGAAGCCATCGACCGGGTCGCCGAGACATTTCCCCGGCTCAAGGAGCGTTTGGACCAGGCGGCCGACACCATGTCGGGCGGCGAGCAGCAAATGCTGGCCATCGCACGCGCCTCGGTTTCCAGCCCCAAAATGCTGATGCTCGATGAGCCCTCCGAAGGCATAATGCCCGTCCTCGTGGACGAAATGTTCGATCTGTTCGAACGAATGAAGAAGGCCGGCACCACAATCCTGCTGGTCGAGCAGAACGTGGAAATCGCCCTGTCGATCTCGGACCGCGCCTATATCATCGACCAGGGCTTGGTGGTGCACGAGGCCTCAGCCGAGAGCCTTCTGGCCGACGAGGCAGTCCAGGATCGCTATTGCTCGGTCTGAAGTGCGCGAGGCAGCTTTCATGAAAGCGCTGGGCGGATCGTGGACCGGCTTTTCGGCACCATCCGTGCATGCCGAGTTGGCGTGCGAAACGGTTTGGATGTGCTCTGGCGACGGTCACTGCCAGGCAAAAAAGACGCCCGCCGGTATCGAGTGATCGCAGGCGCGAAGCTGGACACATCTGACACGCGCTATGCAACGACCCGACAAGGAAATGGCGACGTCCATTCAGCGGCGCCATTCGGCGTCCATGCACATCGGCCCTGCGATGCCAGACGGTGCAATAACGCAGGTATAGTCGCTGGTTCCTTCACTCAGGATGTTTCCTGCCAGATTCGAAATCGTCGCGGGTTCACGAATGCTTTCCGGAGCCGCCCGCAGGCGTCTGCATTCATTGCCTCCGTGTCAGCTGCTGCCTGCGCGACGACGCGGCCGGCGAGAAACAAACTTGCGGCAGTCAGAGACAAGACTGTGCGTCCAGCGCGGCTCAGGGTGGCGTGAAGGCCGATTTCTGCTGGTTGATCGGCGCGATGGAATGTGGTGGCATTCTGAATGCATCGCGAGGCTCCTTCCAGGGAAAGTGGAACCGGCTTCGCGTCACTTTCCGCCTTTGCTGCACCTGCTTTGCCTGCGCGAAAATCCTGATTGCTACAATGCTGAGTGACACATGAGTTTTCGGAATGACCGGAGCATCTCAGCATCTCTGTGACGCGATCGACAGATGCAGGGAGGCGTCCATGCGGCCGAGAACGGGTCCAAGCCCCTGATCGACCAGCCTTCAGGTGACCATGCAAAGGGTGTGGATGACCTTGATCTCCTCGGAGAATTCCGCGTTGCCGGGAAGGTACTGCAGCGGCGCGCTGATATGGCGATTGGCCCAAAGACCGTCGCGTTCGAGGCCACCGATCATTGCAGGGAAATCGCGCTCCTGCCACAGGTCGGTTCGCTGGGTAAAGGCGATCGCGCCACCGGGACGGACGCAGCGGCAGAGATCGCGTAGAAGCGCTTCCGCGTCTTCGATATAGGTCAGGACACCGACCGAGGCGGCGGCATCATAGGCGTTGTCCTGCACGGGGAGAGGAAGATCCTGAAGGTCGTGGCGCAGCAGCCGTGTATAATCCCCGCGCCGCTCTGCCAGTTGCAGGGACTCGGCCGAGATGTCGATTCCATCGACAGTGTAGTCGCCGCGCTTGCGCAAGGCAGCTGCGAGCAATCCGGTGCCGCATCCGACATCCAGAACCCGCGCGCCGTCATCGAGATGTGACGCGAGGAGGTCGGAGGCGTCCGCCGGGGCCCGGTACTGCCATTCCGACAGTGTCTCATCATATCTCTCGGCCCAGTCGTCGTAGTAGCTTTCAACGGCACGGGAATCGGTTGTTCCCTGGCGCAGAGATTTGAGCGATGAAGATTCTCGTTCTTGTTTGCGGTGCATCAGATCGTCCTTGGCTGCTTCGCTAGACAGACGCCACGCGTCCGGGTCGTCGTGGTGTCACTTTGGCTCCAGGCGCTGTCACGGTGCTTCGTAGATGGTCCCGCCCACCGAAGCAAATCCTGCACTCCGGACTCCCTTGAAAGAAGCCCCTCCCTGCCGTGCTGAAGGCCATCGTTCGGTCTTGGGTCGGGTCGGGGGACCATGGTGCCGGGATCGCTTTCACGAGGGGCGGCAAGAAGGTTTCGCTGCGATTGGAACGAAGGTCCCCGTGAATGCACGATACAGGCGCCCATTCCTCCGCAGTGATCTGGATCAATGCCCCGTTTCCCACTGGCTCTTACAATTTCGGCAAAGGCAACGGGGTGGCATGGTGAACCTGAAATCCAAGCGCAGGGAGTTGCAGGGCCTGAATGGAGCCGTCGGGCTCGTGGCCGGTCTAGGCGGATACGTGGGCCAACTCTATTCTTACGCGCTGGCCACGTTTCTGATGTTGGGCATATGGATTGTCGGCGCAACGCTTATCAACCTGTTGACCGATCCGCCAAGCAAGCGCTGAGGATGGAATGCGGGCGGCTCCTATCCGTCCGCTTTGCGGGAAATTCCAGACATTCGTTGCGGGCTCGACGCCTTGAGACATTGCCCGGCGCCACCATTTGCAACCGACGGTTCCGGACTTGGTGCCAACATACAAGCCACGTAAAGAGGACGGAAACGATGGCATTAAAATTCGAGGCAGCCCGACACCTGCAGAACTTCCTGCGCCGGAATCGACCCACCACCCGTCCCGACGCCCGTCCGCTTGCCTGAGAGGAAGACGCGGCTGCGGGAGTCCGCCAATATCTTTCAGGTCTGTGTGCGGCGGTAGCGTTGCGGACTCATTCCGGCCCAGCTGCGAAAGGCCCGGGAAAATGCCGAAAGCTCTGAATAGCCCAGGTTGTATGCAATGTCGGTCAACGGAATTTCCGGGTCGTTCAGATAATGCAGGGCAAGCTCCTGACGGGCAGCTTTCAGCAGGTCGTTGAACGAGATTCCATGCGCCCGAAGCTCCTTTCGGAAATCCTGGTCGGACAGGCCGAGAATCCGGGCGATCTCTGGCAGCGACGGTTCGGTGTTGCCGAGGTTCATCTTGATCTGATCGCGCACAACCGTCGCGAAATCCTCTGGTGATTCCAGCAGCTTGCAGCGTGATTCCAGGAATGGGCGGATCACCGAGAAGAGATACGGGTCGGCGTCGGGCATCCGGGCGTCCAGATCGCGGCGTCGGAACGCAAAGGCATTGGTGCGGCGCCCGAACTGCACCGGCGCATTGAACAGATGCGCGTGATCTTTGTGGCCGTCCGGTTTCTCGTGCTCGAAACGCACTTCAAGCGGGGCCCAGTCGGGACCGAGGGCCGCGCGGAAGATATTCACGAACATTCCAAGGGAAAGCTCCGCATCCTGTCTGCGTTCCGGAATCCTCGGGTCGAGAATGCGATAGCTGAGCCACAGAACGCCGCTGTCCTGGATCAGCGAGAAGCTGGTCTGATTCTGGTGTGCGGGGAAAAACGCCTGCATGTTTCGCAGGGCGGCTGAAAGCGTGGGCGAGCTTATCGCCGCATAGCCGATGGCGCCAAGCTGGCGCGGCTGGAAATTCTTCCCGAATGCCAGGCCGATATTGTCCTGCCCAGTCTGGCGCGCGGCCTCTTCGAAAAGACCGCAATACTGCGTCAGGTTAAGCTCGTTAACGGGGTTGTTGATGTCGGTGATCTCGATTCCGGCACGCCCGAAGATCCTGTCCACATCGCCGCCGTGGCGTTCGAACAGCTCGACCACGCCGGTCGTCGCCGAGGCCAAGACCTTCGACGGTGCATGAAATTGTGTATCGGTGGCGTGGTCCACTGGTCTCTCCCCCGGTGTGATGCCTGAACCGTTACGCTGTGAGCTGATAGATAAATCGTGGATAGAACCGGTCGCTCATGTCAATACTCTATCGACGGGGCGACAGTCTGCACGCTCTCAAGTGTTAAATAATGGCGCTTCGCTGTCAAGCGCGCCTCAAAAAACCGCATCAGGCTTTCGGGAATGGTTCCGCCAGAGAACCTGCCGCAAGCGATATATTCAACATGGGAGCCCCAAGATGAAACTGACAAGACGCCAATTTTCCTACGGAATGGCAGGTCTTGCCGGCGCTGCAGCAATGAATCCGCTCGCCCGCGCCGCCGCTGCCCGAAATGACGAGATGAATATTCTGTGCTGGGAAGGCTATAACACGGACGACGTGCTGCAGCCCTTCCGCGAAGCCCATCCGGGCGCCACGGTCCGCGCCGAGAGCGGTACCTCCGACCCCTCCATGATCAATAAGCTGCGTGCCGGCGAGGTGAACGTCTGGGATCTCATCAACGTGAACCAGCCCTGGGCGCGCGACCAGCTTTATCCCGAAAGCCTGATCCGGCCGCTCAACAAGGACCGGTTCATGCCCTATTTCGACCGGATGCTTCCGGATTTCGCCAAGCCCTATCCGCTGGCCTTCGCCGACGACGGCAACCTGATCGGCATGCCGCAGCGGTTCGGACCGTTCTCCTTCGTGGTCAATACCGACAAGATCAGCCGCGAGACGGCCGAGGATCAGGGGTGGAACCTGTTCCTTTCGGATGACATGAAGGGCCGGTTCGGCGTTCTCACCTATGACAACTGGAACGTCATTCACTTGTGCCTCGCCGCTGGCCTGAACCCGTTCGAGGCGGTCGAGGGCGACGCGCTGGACAAGTTCCGTTCGACCGCCGACACGGTGTTCGCC